>NZ_JBWKIR010000012.1:70868-255572 GCF_056432605.1 Streptomyces sp. NPDC045022 | reverse complement strand
AGCTACCTCGCCGGCCTCCACCTCCGTGCCTCAATGATCTGGATCAACGACCTGCTGAAGGCAACTGGCTGATCACAACGTCACACAGGCCCTAGCACTGCGGTTCAACTTCGCAATTCTCGCGTCGGGCCGCGTGCGAGACGTAGACCTGCCCGCGGGCGGGTGATGTCCCGTCAGGTCGTAGCCCGAGTTACGAGCGGTTTGGACGAGTTGAGCCCCAGCCGCGGCCCACGCTCGCCTGCTCGGGGTGCTGTCGAGCGTCGAGAAATGCTTCCGGGCCGCCACGGGTCAGGGGGGACCGCCTGTACCTCATGTCGGCCATGACGGCGGCCAGGCTGCCGCACTGGTCCACCCGGCGCGTGCTGAAGTAGCAAGGGTCGGTGTCAGTAACGCTGTGCCTTTGCCAGGACAGGCGTCAGCTTGGGCTCCGGCGGCTGGTGACTGAAGGCGATCGGCTGTTCCTTCTTCCCGGGCTGGAGATGTTCTGCGCCGACGTACCGTGTCTCGACGACCTTGCCAGCCGCGTCCTCGAAGTCGACTTGCACGGCGTAGGAGGCTTCGCTCTGGGTCTTGTTGGTGATCGTGACCAGGACGGCGAGCACTCCGCCGGTCTGGGCTCTCGGCATGCCCGTCATGGTGACATCGGAGAGGGCGTTGCCTCGACCCGTGACGCCCTTCAGTTCCTTTTCCGCTGCCGCGCTTCTGCGCTGGGTCTCCGCGTCCACCGACGCTTCGAACTCGGAGGCGCGTGCGGAGGCGGACGCCGCCGCCGAAGACGCGGACGCCCGGGCCGAGCTGGCAGCCGCGGAGGCCGAGGACGCCATCCCCGACGGTGGTGTCCCGGAGAAAGACGAAGCACGGGGCCTACTGGAAGCGCTGGGCTGGGCCGAGGAACCGGAATCCTGACCAGTTCCGTTGCCGCAGCCGGCGAGCGCACCGGCGAGGAGAAGGCCGCCGAGGGCACTTCCCAGCAGGCGCCGGCCCCTTGCAGAGCCTGAAAGTCGTCTCACGGACATGCTGCCGTCCAAGGGATGATGGTCTTGTTCGTCCATCGTCAGGGCAGGATTCGCCGTTCGCGACTTGAGCAGCCGGGCACCCGGCACCGACACCGGGCACTGGGCACCACCCAGAGCTTCCATCGGATCGTTCACTCGTCTTGCGGATCCGCCGGCCGTGCGGCACCCGGCCGGAGGTTGCCGGTGACGAGTAGCAGGAGGTAGCGGCCAGGGCTGGTCATCCTCGGTCGGCATGCACGGCCGGGCGCCTGTGTACTACCAGACAGGAGTTAGTGTGCGGCCCCGCTCCAGGCGCCGTAGGGCCTTCACAGCGGGGCAGGTGCGGTAGCGGCACGGTGATCGGGTCGCGAGCACCGGCCCCGCAGAGATAGGAGGCGCAGGTTCCACTGCTGGTTCTGAGGGACCGGTGCTCTGGTCGCGTACCCTCTCGGTCGCCCGGTACGCCCGATCCATCCCCGGCGTCTGCACGCGCGCTGTTCTCGCGTGGAAGTCGAGGTGGGGCCCGGCCATCGGATGGCCGGTCCCCACCTCGACTTCACGCGTGGCGTGCTCCTCGCTGAGACGCCTGTGACTACCAGCGGTACCAGCGGCCCCTGCGGCCACCGCTGCCCGCGGGCCGGACGGCGAAGCCGAGCAGCCACACGACCAGAACGATCACCGCGATCCACCACAGCGCCTTGAGCGCGAAGCCCGCGCCGAAGAGGACCAGGGCCAGAAGAAGAACCAGAAGCAGGGGAACCATTGTTATCAACCTCCTGACGACCGGATGCCCTTACTTCGGCCCTACAAGCACACAAAATATGAGTTACTTCCACGGGATGACGGGCATCCGCGCGCTGTGCGATGTTCCCTCTCGCCTCCATCTCACGCACCTCAGCCCGACGAGATGGATTACGCACTGTGTCGCTCTACCCGCGCGACTACGGCACCGCCAGTGGTCATGCGCACTGGAGCAAGCAGGGTTGGGACAGGAACGGGCACACGCGCCGCGCCCTCCGGGACGTGCGCCGAGGGTCACGCAGGCTCTTCGTCCCGTACGTACACGCCCGCGCGTGCCGCGGTCGCGGTGGCCTGGGCGGCCCGGTCGGCGGTGGCCTCGTCGAGTTGGCCGCCACTGATCAGCAGCTGGTAGTAGAGGGGGGCGGAGACGGCGCGGACCACCTCGTACGCATCGGTGCCCTCGGGTACCTCGCCCCGGTCGATGGCCTGCTGGACGCAGGGAGCCCACTCGCTGACACGGATGTCGTAGAAGCGGCGCAGGGCCGCGCCGGTCTTCGCGTCGCAGGTGGCGGCGGCGATCAGTGCCTTGAACAGCGCTCCCTGCCGCGGGTCCGCCAGGGTTCGCTGCACCAGCCGGGCGTTGGCCTTCAGGTCGTCGAGCAACGAGCCGGTCTCGGTGCGCGGCGCGGACTGCTCGGCCATGTCCAGCAGGAGGTCGGCCACCAGCCCGGTCACGGTCCCCCACCGACGATAGACGGTCGTCTTTCCCGCACCGGCGCGGCGTGCGATGTCGGCGAGGTCCAGGCGGGCGAAGCCCTGTTCGGTCAGGGCATCTTCGGCCGCCCGCAACACCGCCTCCCGTACCCGGGCGGTGCGCCCTCCGGGCCGTACGGTTCCCGGCTCAGCGTCACCAGACATAACGGGGCTCCAGTTCCATTAATCGTAGGACCCTGCTACCTTTGGTGGCAGCTAACGAAACTATAGACCCGTTAGCTCGTGCAGCTACGGAAGGGGTCGGATATGGAATACAGGCGACTGGGTGCCTCCGGACTCATGGTTCCCGCGCTGAGCTTCGGCGCCGGTACCTTCGGCGGACGGGGCCCGCTCTTCAGCGCGTGGGGTACGACCGACGCGCAGGAGGCGCGCCGACTGGTGGACATCTGCCTGGACACCGGGATCACGATGTTCGACACCGCTGACGTCTACTCCGCCGGCGCTTCCGAAGAGGTGCTGGGGGAGGCGACAAAGGGCCGCCGGGACCAGGTGATCCTGTCCACCAAGACCAGTCTGCCGATGGGGGACCGACCGGGCGACGCGGGCTCCTCCCGCTCCCGTCTGATCACCGCATGCGAAGACGCCCTGCGCAGGCTGGGCACCGACTATCTCGACCTGTTCCAGCTCCACGCCTTCGACGCAGGAACACCGGTCGAAGAGGTGCTGGCCACACTCGACACCCTCGTACAGGCAGGAAAGGTGCGCTACGTCGGCGTCTCCAACTTCTCCGGCTGGCAGGTGATGAAGTCCCTCGCGACCGCGGAGAAGTACGGCCACCGTCTCGTTGTTGCGCACCAATCACGCGTGAGGAGCGTGTGGACCACACACTCGGGCTTGCCCCGCCGCAGCCGCACCGCCCGCAGAGCAGCTTCCTACCTGTCGTCTTTGTCCCGGTCGTCTTCGAAGACGAAGAGTGGCTTGGCGCCACGTGCCGGTGTTTCGACGAGCGCGATGGCTTCAGCGAAGCGTTCGAGGAGGAACGGCTGGCCCTGGGGAATGCTCAGCACTTCATCAGCGGCGAGACTGCGAACCTGGGACAGCGCGTGCAGCGCATCCTCAGGTGAGGCAGTGCCGAACCAGCGGTTCAGCCAGAAGCCACGGACCACTTTGGTCTCGTAGATCACCGAGCGTACCTGCAGCGGGATCGTCAGCGCTGCCGGATCAGTCTGCCGATGGGTGGAAATCGCGCCGTAGACCACGACCTCTCCCCCCAGAGCCAATGCCTGGGACACCTGGGCACCTACGGGTCCCGCGACACAGTCGATGGCCTTGCGCACGCCGGCAGGTCCTGCTGTCTCAGCCACACGCTGCAACAGGTCCTCGTCCTCGGTGCAGATGACCTCGTCACCACCGAACGCTTTGATCTCCTCAACGGCACCGCGTCGCCGCACGACATTGATCGTGCGAATACCCAGATGCCTGGACAGCTGGATGACGAGCCGGCCGACGGTGGAGCCCGCGGCCGTCTGCAACAACCATTCACCCGGCTGCACGTCGAGTTCGCGAGTCACGAGGAGCAGCGCGGTCAACGGGTTGACGGCGAGTTGACAGGCGCTGGAGTCGCTCAGATGGTCGGGGACCGGCAGGAGCCTTCGTGTATCGGCGACAAGGTGTTCCTGCCAGGTTCCGGCCACGGCGGGCCCGGGTACCGCCGGGACGGCAGCGACCGCCACACGCTCGCCGATCTTTGGCCCCTCGGTATGGCGGCATGTCACGTGCCTCGGGCCCCATCGGCCGGGACGAGGCCGGGTGTCTTTCGGCCAACGACATCACAGCCTGGACCCGGTGCGCGCCTTGCCGCCGAACTCGAGATCCTCGACTGGAACGAACGTGATGGCTTGTTACTCCTTCTTCCTCTTCCGGGGCCCATCCTCAGGTTTTTGAGCCTTCTTGGGCTTACCGGACCGTTTGCTGGGGGTTTTCGCCTCGGTCCTGGCCTGCGTCGCCGTCTCGGGCACCCCCGTGACCCGGCTGTCCGGTGTGCCACCCGCGGTGAAGTGGGAAGGCCTGGCTGCACTGCCGTGTGTGCCGGTGCCGGCGACTGGCTCCCGGCTCGGGACGGTGGAGGCAAGGCTGGTGCTTTGATCGAGGGCGGGGGCACGGAGCCGCGCAGCGGAGGCGTCGCGGGTGGCGGACGTCGGAGCCGCAGGTCCCGCCTCGTTCCTGGCAGCGAACGTGCCTGGGGGGTCGGCTTTCGCGGAGGGGCTGCTGGCCGCCCGTGTCGTTTTGTCACCGCTTCCATGGTGCGGAGAGCCGTTGGAGACGGCGAAAGCCGTGGCCATGACAGCGGCGAGTGCGGCGGCTCCACCAGCGACCGCGATGCGTCCCCGTGCGGGCGCGGCCTTCGGTGCGGCTGCGCCCGCGTAGGGCGGCGTGTACGGGTGCGTGACGTCGGTCCGCGCCGGTGCCTCCCCGGGAACCACGCTCGTGATGTCACCCGGGGACGGTACGGACTCGGCACCGGCTGTGTCGGCCAGGGCGGTCAGTGTCCGGGCGCAGTCACGTGCCGGTGGGCGGGCCGGCGCGTCCGTAGCGGTCATGTCCCGCAGCAGGGCCGCAAGCTCTTGCGGCAGCGAGCCGGGCAGTTCGGGTCGGCGGTGGAGTCGTGCGATCGCGGCCTCCAGGGGGCCACCGTCGTACTCGAGTCTGCTTGTGATGCATTCGAGGAGTACCAGCCCGAGGGCGTAGATATCGGCGGACGGGCCGACGGACTGGCCGAGTACCTGCTCGGGGGACAGGTAGGCGGCCGTGCCGACGAGTGTGCCGGTAGCGGTGCGGGTGGTGGCGTCGAGCAGCCGGGAGATGCCGAAATCGGTCAGGTGGGGGTGGCCTGACGCGTCCAGGATGATGTTCGAGGGCTTCACGTCGCGGTGAACGATCCCTGCCTCGTGCGCGTGGGACAGGGCCAGGGCGAGGTCGGCACCTATGGCGGCGGTCTCGCCGGGGGCCAGTGGACCTGCGGCGATGCGCTCCTTCAGCGTGGGGCCTTCGATCAGCTGCATGACCAGGTAGGCGCGGCCGTTGTGCCGTCCGGCATCGTAGACGGTGACCAGGCCGGGATGCTGCAACCGGGCCAGGATCACCGCCTCGTTGTGGAAGCGTTCCTCCATGTCGATATCGGTTCCGGGGCGGAAAACCTTGACCGCCACCGGTCGTTTCAGACGTAGGTCGAAGCCTCGGTGGACGTCGCCGGCGCCACCCGAGCCGATGGCCGCATCCAGCCGATACCGCCCGGCCAGCACTTCCGCGGAACACCGGGACAGTACCAAAGCCGACTGGCGGAGCCTCATGTCATCTCCCACTGCTTCAACGCGTACGACGTGACGGCGCTCCTCACCAAGAGGGCGCCGGTCACGCGTACCCATGGGAGGCTGGAGTACCCCTGCCGCGAGGAGCGTCATCCGCCTGGGGGCGACCGCGTGAACAGCGCGGGTGCTTCCACGGACGCGCGCGACGGCAGCGACGGCAGCGACGGCAGCGACGGCAGCGAGCGTACGACGCTTCGCTTCCAGGGGGTCGCATGAGCGCCATAGGTCCATCAAAGCCGGGCCAGGCGCCAGGCTCCGGCTGCCCTGTGCTGACGACCCGCAGGCCGAAGCCTGAACGTTTTGGAACCCACTGGCGTCACAGCGGTAACCGAATCAATGGGGGCCACCATGATTGCCGGACCTTCCACCGCCCGCTTCCTGTCCGCTGCCGCGTTGATGGGGACCCTGCTGTGCCTTAGCACCGCGTGTGGCGCCGGGAGTTCGACGTCGTCCAGGGTCGCCGAGGGAAGTGAACCCAAGAACGCCGGGGTGCAGCGCACAGCCGCGTGGGTCGAGCCTGCCTCGTACGCCTACACGCTGACGGCGACCACGGACGTCCTGGCGGGAACCTTCCGGGTCGGGGTCCGGAACGGCAGGGTGACGAGGGTGGTCGGGCTCGACGAGGACAGTCGGCGGCAGGTACGGGAGCACGCCGAAGCGCTCACCATCGGCGATCTCCTGAAGAGGCTGGAGCAGGCCCGCAGTGACAACGCCGAGACAGCGGAGGCGGAGTACGCGGCCGACGGGCACCCCGTCACGATCACACTGGACTGGGACAAGAACGCCATCGACGATGAGGCCCTCTACGTCATCAGCGCATACGAGCCGTCCGCCGCCGGCCAGTGACCTGAGTCCGGCCAGGTCGATCGTGTTGACGCGCACTGTCTCAGGTCTCGGCGGCGGGGCCGTACGTGGACCGGCGGTGTCTGTTCCGTTCTCAGGAGGTCAGGCCGGTGAGGGCGGCAGCGGTGGCAGCGGCCAGGGTAAGGACCGCGGCGAACGTGACGGCCGCCTGCTTGAGCGCGGCGGGGTAGCCAGCGCCGTCCAGGCGGGCGAGTTTGGCGGCGACGCCGCCGGCCAGCAGCGCGATCACGACGACCAGGGCGATGGTGAGCAGTACAGCGGTGAGAAACACGTCGAACTCCCGGTGAGTAGTGGGATGGTGACGTGGTCGAAATTCGCGTAATCGGTGTTCACCGTGGTTCGCCGGACAGAAAATGAACACCGGCGAACACTCCACGGCCCGGGGGCGAAAACGTGCACGGCGATCGGAATCCGGCGCTCACCCAATTGCGCAGCAGGCTCGGTGACGGACTGGCCCGGGCCCGGTTGAGTAAGAAGGACCTCAGTGCCGGAGCGGGTCTGGGGCGCACGACGGTGCAGCAGGCGTTCCAGGACGGCGGGTCCGTGCCGTCGGCGCGGACGGTGGCGACCCTGGCTCGAGCACTCCGGCTGCCGGCGGCCGAGCTGCTGGAACTGCAGCGGCTGGCGGAGAAGCACGCGGGGTGCGCTTCGGCGGTGGGGGGTGAGGTGGGCCCGGGCCGGCCGATCGGTGACTGGGATCCGCACGACCTGGAGGTGCACCCTGCCGGTACCGCCTCTGGCGGCGGACCGAGTGCGGCACGGCGGGTGCTGCCCGGCTATGTCCCACGTGAGCACGATCAGGTGCTGGCCGAGGCGGTGCGGGAGGCCGGGAAAGGGTGTAGCCGGTTGGTGGTTCTGGTCGGCGACTCGTCGACCGGGAAGACCAGGGCGTGCTGGGAAGCCGTCCAGCCGCTCGCCGCGCTGGGGTGGAGACTGTGGCATCCCTTCGACCCGACACGGGCGGAGGCGGCTCTGGACGACCTGCACCGTGTCCTGCCGAGGACCGTGGTATGGCTGAACGAGGCTCAGCACTACTTCGGCGACCCGGCGACGGACGAGCCGATCGCGGCCGCCGTGCACACCCTGCTCACCGTGCCCGAACGCGGGCCCGTACTGGTCCTGGGCACCTTGTGGCCCAAGTACGCCCGCCAGTACACCGCCCTGCCCACCCCGGGCACACCGGATCCCCACAGCCGGGTCCGGGCATTGCTCGAGGGGCGCACCCTGACCGTCCCCGACACCTTCGACGCCCCCGCACTGGCTGCCGCAGTCGCCCTCGCCGAGAGCGGCGACCGGTTGCTGGCCGATGCCCTCACCCGCACCCACTCCACGGGGCAACTGGCGCAGGACCTCGCCGGCGCCCCTCAGCTCCGCGATCGCTACGAACAAGGCAACCCCGCCGCCAGGGCCTTGCTGGAAGCAGCGATGGACGCGCGCCGGCTCGGCGTCGGTCTCCATCTTCCGCACGCTTTCCTCGTCGACGCCGCCACCGACTACTTCAGTCAGGACGAATACGACCAGCGGGCCGACGACTGGGCGGAAGCGGCGTTGGCCGAACTCGCCCACCCTGTGCACGGCAAGCAGGCCCCTCTGCGCCGAGCCGTTCCCCGGCCCCAGCTACGTCCGCCGGGCGCCTCGTCCTCTACCGTGGCGCCTGCCCAGCCGGTTGGGACGGTGTTCCGGCTCGCCGACTACCTGGAACAGTATGGCCGCACCATGCGCAGGCACCGGTGCCCGCCCGCCTCCTTCTGGCACGCCGCCCTCACCCATCTCACCCATCCCGATGACCTGTACAGCCTCGCCGGTGCGGCCAGAGCGCGGCATCGCCTGCAATGGCATCACCACCTCTGCCACCGCGCCGCCGACGCCGGTCATACCGACGCACTGTTCAGTCTTGCCCATGCGCGACGAGAAGCCGGGGATCGTGACGGGGCGGATTCCCTGATCCACCGAGCAGCCGACGCGGGAAACATCGACGCGCTGCTCGCCCTGGCGGAGAGGAGGGAGCGGGCGGGAGACATGAAGGGCGCCGAGGACCTGCTCCAGCGGTCCGTCGTCACCGGCCGGCCCGACGCACTGCTCCGCGCGGGCGGGAACCGGGAGCGGGCAGGAGACATGAAGGGCGCCGAGGACCTGTTCAGGCGGGCTGCCGACGTCGGCGAACCCGAAGGCTTGCTGCACCTGGCCCGTGAGCGGGCGGCGACGGGGGACCCGGAGGGGGCCGAGGCCCTTTACCAACATGTAGCCGCTAACGGCTCCCCCTTTGCCTTGTTCCACTTGGTTGTCATACGCGGAGCCGCGGGGGACGTGGAGGGTGCTGAAGCTTTGGCACAGCAGGCCGCCGATGCCGACCAGCCCTACGCCCTTCTCCAGCTGGCCCGGGCAGTGGAGTTCGAGGGGGACGTCGAGAGGGCCGAGACCATATGCCGTCGGCTCGCCGGCACTGGCAACACCGACGCAATCCTCCACCTGGCCGACATGCGGGAACGTGCGGAAGACGTGGAGGGCGCCGAAGCGTTGGCGCAGCCGGCCGCTGACGCCGGCGATCCCAAAGCCCTGCTCTACCTGGCCGAGTTACGGCAGAAGGCGGGGAGCCTGCAGGACGCCGAAGCGTCGGCGCAGCAGGCCGCTGACACCGGCGCCCCCGAAGCCCTGCTCTACCTGGCCGAGAGGCGAAAAGAAGCAGGAGACATGCAGGGCGCCGAAACCATGCTTCGCCGAGCCGCCGACGCCGGCCACGCCGACAAAGTCAAAGACGTGCCCCCGATCGCGGCCAGGTGGCGGTACGGACTGGATCCCGACGGCACGCCCACGCCGCCGTGGCAGTAGCAGCGGGCGAGTGTGTCGGGGGATCGGCCACCAGGTGGCCTCGCACCGACGTGCCCTGCTGCCCCTGACCGCGGTACGCACCCCCGCACACCCGCGCATCCGATGACCTACTGGCGCACGCTCTCAGACCGAGTCGGCGGGCCGCAGTCGCACGCGTGTGGCGGGAGGTATGGCCGCGGCCGGTGCGCTGGTGTCGAGCGGCTGGTAGCCATGCCCGTCGGGGGATGTGTACTCCCACTCCAGCGACCGTGTCACGACACCGGTGATGGGGTGGTCCCGGTAGTACCGGACCCAGTCCGGCCACAGCCACGTCCGGTTCTCCCCCGCCATGGCGGCAAGACGACGTCGCTCCGCGGCCAGGGTCTTGCCGATGTCCTGCGCGTAGCGCCGGACCAGGTCGACGCTGCCGGCCCGGATCGGGGTCTTGTAGCCGTTGGGAGAGCGGAAGGGCGCGGTGGTGCGGGTGGTGGTGCCGTCCTGGTCGGTCCAGTCGACGGTCACCTGCCCGGTGGGGTGCAGGGTGATGACCGCGTCGACGGCGGCGTTCCACCACAGGACACCGCGGTCGAACCAGCCGACCGTCAGTGTCCCGTCGGGCTCCAGACCGTGCCGGGGCACTGTGCGTTCGGCCAGTTCGTGGGGCGGGACGCCGAGGCGGTTCGCGGCCTTCTTGACGGACTTCACCAGGACCTTGTGGGGGTGCTGTGAGGGGGTGACCTGGTAGCGCAGGGCCCACAGCGCCTCCATCGCGGGCAGGCCGGGCAGTTCACCGAGGGCGGTGAACGCGGCACCGGCGAGATCGTCGTCCACGCGGTGGTAGGTGTCCATGGCCTGGGCGTTCTTGCGGGCAACGACGGCCAGGTCGGTGCTGAGTCGGTCGGTGTCGTTGCGGAGCCGGCCGGCGGCGAGGAGGACGCCGATCGCCAGGGGGCGGGCCGGGGAGGGTGGGATGCTCCTCCCCAGCTCCCGGATCACATGCCGGGCATCGGTCTCGCCGTGGAAGCCGTCCTTGGCCAGTTCCGCCACCGCGTACCGAATCAGTTCGTCGGCGCCGTCGGCTGCGAGCAGGGCCGTGGTCCGGCGCTTCCAGGCGGCGTCGACGTGGTAGCGGTAGTTCCAGAACGTGGAGGCGGTACCGAGGTGCACGAGCAGTTCCACCAGTTCCGGCGACACGCTCGTGAAACGGTCCCGCGTACGGTTGCTCCAGCCATTGCCCGGGTCGAGTAGATGCGCCACAAGATCACTCATGCCGGGGATCCTGCCAAACGCCACTGACAACGGGCGCAGAGAGCCTCAGCCCACGGTCGCCTGGCAAGGCACCGGCTCGCGTTTCTCGACCCGCCTTCGCGATCGACCGGTGCACCGCTCACGGCCTGATGGGCAGGCGCCCCTGTCGTCGTGCGGGTGGGCCGAACCGGACAACCGACACGTTGTTCCTCCCCTCTTGCTTTGTGAGCGAGAGGGGGCACGCGGTGGGAGCGAGTTGGCAGCGGGTGGTGGCCGTCGCTGTATGCGGCGGTGTACTGACTTGTGGGGGCCTGGCGTGGCCGGCCGCGGCCGGTGAAGACCCTCCGACGGTCAGCCAGGCGTATGCGGGCCCCCGCCCCGGAGAGGCCATCGGAATCGATGTGCTCAACTACGAGAGAAAGCCGGGCGTGGACCTGGTGGCCGAATCGCCGGTCTTCGCGGCCCCGATCCGGATGGACGACCCTGCGGGGAACACCGACGGGTGCGGCGTCAAGGCGCCCATCCCGGCGTCGGCCAGGCCCGGATCGTATCCGCTCGTCGTCAAGGCCCGGGGCAAGGTCGTGGCGCGTGACACCATCGACGTCCAGTCGCCGAAGCGTCCGTCCATCGAAGTGGACGGAGACGGCTCGAGGCGGCCGGGCACCAAGGTGAATCTGTTCTTCGACGACCTGTACCCCGGAGAGACCGGCAAGTCATTCACGGCCCATTCCCCGGCATTCGCCGCGCCGGTCCGCCTCGCGCACGACAAGGCGTCCTGGAACAACACCCGTATTTTCAACGCCCTGGACGTGTCGTTGCCGCACGCCCTCAAAGACGGGACGTATCCGGTATGGGTGACCGATGCGGACGGGAAGCGGAAGGCCGAAACCCGGCTGGAAGTCCGCTCGGCCCGCCCCGGCGACGACGACTATCTGGGCAAGGCCGAGGGCCCCGCGTTCTTCGGGGTGGCGGGCTATCCGTTGAACGCCCGGGCCAGGGGCTTCACGATGGCGGCGGGCAGGACGGTGTATGTCAGGTGGCAGGACGCGTATCCCGACCCCGGGGAGGAGGGGCGGATGACCGCAACATCCCCGGCGTTCCGGGCCCCGGCGCGGCTGAGGTTCGATGTCCCCAAGGGCCATGAGGGGGATGCCCCGATGTTCTGGGGTCCGGCGCGGATCAAGCCCGGCCTGAAGCCGGGCTCGTATCCCGTCACCGTCGTCAGCCATCGTGGGCGAGTGACGAAGAGGGGCTATCTGACCGTCACCCAGGGTCCCACTCCCGACGACGGTGGGACCGGGTCGCCGACCGCCGTGTGGGCGGGTGCGGGGACCGGAGCCTGCGTTCTGGGCGTCGCCGCTGCGGTGATGGTGGTACGTAGGCGCAGGCGGGCGTCCCTCTCCTAGCCGGCGTCCCTCTCGTGAGCCGGCGGCCGGGTCCGCCCCCGCATACCGGTCGTCAAGCACCAGCAGCTGAAGAACAACCTGGGCGGCGGGACGGAGCGGGCCGTGAAGGAGGCGGTGCGGCGCCCGGGCCGGCCCGGCCGTCGAGTAGCCCGCGTGATCTACCGCTGGTCGGGCCAGGCTGCCAGCACGTCGCCGGTCTCCTCGTCGGTGAGGGTGACGCGTACCGCCGGCATGCCGTCGTACTCGCCGACCCAGCGCCGGAATTTGTCACGTGCGGTCTCCTCGCTCCCCCACCAGCCGTGCTGCACCGGCCGGCCGTCGGAGGTGAGCAGCAGGTGGTAACGGCCCGGGCCGGTCATGCGGCGTGGGTCCCTCTGTGTCGCGCCGGCTCGCGCTCGATCGCGGGTTTCGCCTCCGGCTCGCCCAACTGGTGGTGCTCCCAGGGCCGGTTCATGCGACTCAGGCGCTCCTTGGCCGGCGTCCAGTCGTCTTCTTCGCCGCTGTCTTCTTGGCCGGCTGTCTCTTCGCGGGCGTCTTCTTCTTCGGCGTGGGCAGCTGGTGCACTTCGGCCGGATCCGCGCTCCGGGCGCGGGACGCCGCGGCTTTCTGAACCGACTCGTTCAGCGCGGCCATCAGGTCGTACACCTGGGCCGGCTGCTCCGGCGCCGGTGTTTCCGGGAGGGGTTTCTCTTCGCGCTTGGCCTCGATGATCTGCGCGATGGCCTCGGTGTAGCGGTCGTGGAACTCCTCGCCTTCGAGCGTGTCGACGGTCATGGTGTCCATGAGGGCGAGCGCGCCCTCGATCTCTTCGTCGGACACCTCGGTCGGCGGCGGGAGCAGCTCGGTGGGGTCGCGGATCTCGTCCGGCCAGCGCATGGCGTGCAGGACCAGGACGTCATCGCGGACGCGCAGCAGGCCGAGGCGCTCCCGGCCGGACCACGCGTACTTCGCGACGGCCACCTTGGCCGCGCGGCCGAGCGCCTTCACCAGCAGTTTGTACGGCTTGGCCGCGACCTGGCCGGCAGGCTGAAGGTAGTAGCCCTCGGCGATCCGGAGCGGGTCGACGGACTCCAGCGGTACGAACGCGTCGATCTCGATCGCCTTCGCGGTCGGCAGGGGCAGATTGCTCAGATCCTCGTCCGTGATCGGGATGACCTGCGTCTTGGTCAGCTCGTACCCCTTGCCGATCTCGTCCTGGGACACCTCCCGGTCCTCCAGCTCGCACACCTTCCGGTAGCGGACCCGGCCGCCGTCCTCCAGGTGGTACTGGTGGAAGCGGATCGAGTGGTCCTCGGACGCGCTGACCACGTT
Organism: Streptomyces sp. NPDC045022; assembly: GCF_056432605.1. Classification (NCBI taxonomy): domain Bacteria; kingdom Bacillati; phylum Actinomycetota; class Actinomycetes; order Kitasatosporales; family Streptomycetaceae; genus Streptomyces; species Streptomyces sp. NPDC045022. Next base: position 242,117 of record NZ_JBWKIR010000012.1, on the reverse strand, counting down.
GATCGGCACGGTGACCAAACCGAAGCTGATCGCGCCGGACCAGATCGTTCGGGGCATGTCAGACCTCCGCAGTGGCCCCGAGCACTACCAGCCTATGTGCGTCCCGGACGCCCCGCACGCGGCAGCCGCGACTCCGGGTGGGTACGGGAAGCGGGCGGCCAGCTGTGGCGGCGGCCGGGCCGTGGCCGGCTCAGCTCCGACGGTGGATCACCCAAACTGGACGGCGATGTCGAGAACCCGTGGCCGGCTCCGTCCTTGAGGTGAGGGCGACCAGAATGGGTCGCCCAGCACCGAGGAGAACCACATGGCCAAGTACTTGTTGCTCAAGCACTACCGCGGCGCCCCGGCTTCGGCCAACGACGTGCCGATGGACCAGTGGAGCCCGGAGGAGATCTCGGCGCATGTGCAGTACATGAACGACTTCGCGGCCCGGCTGGAGAAGACCGGCGAGTTCGTCGGCAGTCAGGCGCTCGCCCCCGAGGGAGCGTGGGTCCGCTACGACGGTGAGGGGCGCCCGCCGGTCACCGACGGACCGTTCGCGGAGACCAAGGACCTCATCGCCGGCTGGATGATCATCGACGTCGACAGCTACAAGCGCGCCGTCGAGCTGGCCGGGGAGCTGTCGGCCGCCCCCGGGGCGGGCGGGAAGCCGATCCACGAGTGGCTCGAGGTGCGCCCGTTCCTGGGGGCGTCGCCCGCCAACACGGAGTGACCTCTTCGATGAACGAGGCCCTGCTCCGGGTTGAGTGCCTCGACGCCGTCGGTGTTGAACCTGTGCTTCACCGGCACCGATCTCGCGGGCGCGTACTCGGCCTGTCACCCGGACAGCCCGACGACGACGCGCCGTCCGGACCAGGGTCCAAACGGCGCGTCAGATGTGCGTCGGCCTGCCACCGTGTGGGGCCGGCAGCGTCGCGTGTCAGAAGCGGGGGGCGTTCGGTGTGTGCTGCGGCGTGGGGACGATGCGCTGGTTCAGGCCGGGGCTCGGGCGGCCGGACGGCTTGCAGGTGACGTCCTGTGCCGGAAGCCTTCCGTTGCTCAGGTAGGCGTTGACCACGCGGTTGGCGCAGGAGCGTGGGTCGTCGGAGTAGACGCCGTGGCCTTCCCCGCCCTTGACGTACACCATGCGCGAGCCCTTCAGGGCGTGGTGCATGCCGAGGCCACTGGCCAACGGGGTCTGAGAGTCCCACTGGTTCTGGACGGTGAGAAGGCCGACGTTGTTGTCCACCACAGTGACGGGCTCGGCCGGCTTGCCCCAGAACGCGCATGGCGTGATGTTGGAACCGAAGTCGCCGTAGAGCGGGTACTTGGCCTTGTCCCGGATGGCGTCACGCCGGTACTGCTCGGGGTCGCGCGGCCAGGCCGCACCGTCGCCGCAGACCACGGTCCAGAAGGCTGCGGAGCCGTTGTCGGCCGGCGGCTGCGCGACGGATGCCGCGGGCCGGTGCGGCTCCTGCTGCCCCTCCGGTGCGAGGGAACGGCGGGAGACCGCATGGCCGTCGGCGGCTTTCTTGAGGTTGATGACCGCCTCGGAGGCGTACTTGGGGCTGAAGAACTCGGGGCGCAGGGCGGCACGGATGTCGTCCCCGGTGAGTTTTTCGCCGCCGTCCTCGATCGGAGAGCGGTCGGCCCTGGCGATCAGGTCCCAGAACGTCTTCTTCACCTTGGCCGGGGTGTTGCCGAGTCGGTAGGTGCGGTGGCGCTGGGCGGCCCACTTCGTCCACCGGGCGAACGCCGGCTCGGTGCCCTCCGCCCAGACCTGGATCATGCCGCGCCAGACGCGTGCGGGATCGACCGCGCTGTCCAGCACGAAGCGATCGGTCCGCTCGGGGAACATCTGCGCGTAGACGGCACCCAGGTACGTGCCGTAGGAATACCCCAGGTAGGAGATCTTCTTCTCGCCCAGAACAGCGCGGATGACGTCCATGTCACGCGCGGTGTTGCGGGTGGTGATGTACGGGAGCCTGTCGCCGTTCTTGGCACGGCACTTGTCGGCGACGGTCCGGGCCCACTTGACGTCATGGTTGAACGTCGCGGGCCGGTAGGGGTGTTCGGTGTTCTGCTCCGTGGCCGTGAGACCGCACGTGAGCGGGCTGCTGCGGCCCACGCCGCGCGGGTCGAACCCGATGAGGTCGTACTGCTCGCGGACCTTCGTGGGCAGTACGTCCTTCATCATGACCGGCATGTCCAGGCCCTCGCCGCCCGGGCCGCCGGGGTTGAAGAGGATCGCGCCGTGCCTCCGGCCAGGGACACTCGTCTTCATGCGGGAGATGGCCAGCTTGATCGTCTTGGCGCCGGGCCGGCTGTAGTCGAGCGGGACCCTGATGGTGGCGCACTGGAACGCAGCTGGCTGCGACGCGTCACATCTGTGCCACGCGGGCTTTTGGTTCTCGATTCCCTGCAGCGGTACTGCCGCGGATGCCTGCGCCGGGGCGAGGGCGGGGACCAGCGTTGCCGTGACCCCCACGGCGAGCAAGGGCGCCATGCGTCCTATCCGCACGATGGCCGTTCCTTTCGGTCAACTTCCAGGACAGGACGACCATTTCGTGTCCGTGCGGGCGGGCGAATCCAACTGCAGGGTGGTCTTGCTACGACTCCCGGCCTACACAGAAAGAGACGTACGGAGGAGAACCCGAACGGGCTGATCACCATCCGCACCCGCACCGAAGCACTGGCGCGGGTCGACGAGCGGTGGTCGGTGCCGGCCCACTACGGCAGCGGGGTGCGGCTCCCCCTGGTCCAAGGCGGCGGGTGGGACTGCCTGCACGGCGGCAACGTATCGGTGCTTGGCCCGGGCGGCGGTCTCGCGCCGCCGGTCGTCGTCTTGGCGGACATCGCTGTGTTGTAGTGCGGCCTGCTCGACGAGTTGGGCGGGCCGGCGAGGACGGCTGGGCCGGCGCGGTACCTGGACCCGGACGAGATCGACGAGGACCACTACCCGCTGGTGGCGCAGGTCGTCGACGACCGGGGTCGACGATTACTCCGACCGCGCCGCCGGCCGGTGCGACCGGCCAACCCGGCCCATGGGCTGCTCCGCCGGCTGACGGCCGTCGCCGCCCAGCGAACCGCCGCCCTGGCCAGGGCGATCCATACTTTGACGGCCGTTTTCGGCCGTCCCGTCAGCACGGCCGTCGGTGTCGGCGCTGAGCAGCCACCGTCAGGCGGCGTTCAGGGCCGTCCCGTCCCCCTCCTCGCTTCGTAGCTCACCTCGCCGACGTGAGCGAGGCCACCGGCGGCCGTATGCCGGTCACGACGAATCCGCTGCGCGGTCGCGTCGGGATGCGTCCCGGCGGAATGCCGTCGATGCGAGGGCGACCGTGTGCGTCCATGCCGGTCGAGTCCCCCGATCACCCGCTCGCACGCGTGTCGATGGGCATCGTCGCGCGGTGAGGCGCCCATGGCAGCCACCAGGGTCTCCACTGGGCTCGGCAGCCTGGTCGACTGAGCTGCGTGACCGAGATGATCAACCTTCCGGGTCTCACGGCCGGGGGTTGGTGCGATGCCACCGTGGGCGCGCGTCGCTGCCGCGGCGTCCGGCGGCGGAGGCGCAACGGGGGCAGAGGCGCCGTACCCGGTCCGCCGCGCCTCCCGATTCCGGGAACGTGTCCGTCCAGGCGACGTGCGGGAAGCGGGACAGCTGGGAGCGGCTGAGTGACAGACCGCAGACCGTCTCGTTCAGGCCCGGCTCCCAGGCGTGGACTTCGCCGGCGGGCAGCCGACGGCGGCCCTCCTCCTCGTCGGTCCACTGTCCGGAGGCGGCGACGGCGTACTGCTTCGTGCGAGCCATGGCGAGCGCCGGCCTGCGGTCAGCCGACGGTGTCGTCGACGCGGGGCCACACCATCGCGTAGGGACATTCACACCGAGTGATCACGGCACCCTCCTGCGCTCGGGTTCGTACAGCTCTCCCGCGTGCCCGAATCACCGGATCTCAAGCCCTGGGGCGCGGGACGAGCGGACACTGCCGCCGTGGCCATGTCCGCATGGTTCTACGTGTCCGACACCGATCAGGGTGACGAGGACTACGGACAGTACACGTCGTACGCGGGGCCGACCCACGTCCACGGCAAGGGCCACTGCCTCGACTGAGGCGGCAACATCAGCAACGTGTACGCGCAGGTCTCCCGTTCGAACTGCGGCGCGCTGAAGGAGAGTCGGGTCACCTTCACCCGGTGACCGCGTTCGCCCTGGCGGACCTGTGTGTTCCGCCAGGGCGACGCGGACCGCGATCGGTACCGGGCGACCTGCCGTAGACCTTGGGCGAGGAGGCCTGCCCGCGGGTGCGTGAAGGCCCAGCCCAGGTACGGCGGAGACGGCGCCACCCGGCTGTCCCCGCCGGCGTCAGCCCTGTTCGCGCAGGCCCCAGGGAGAGCCGTACTCGGTGAGCAGGTCGAGGAAGGGGCGGGGCGGAAGGGCCTCGGGGCCGAGGACGCCCTGACCCGACCAGGCTCCGGTGGCGAGGAGTTCGAGGGCGACGACCGGGTTGACGGCGGTCTGCCAGACCACGGCCTGGGAGCCGTACTCGCGCATCGACCACTGGTTGTCGACCACGTGGTACAGGTACACCTCGCGCGGAGCACCGCCCTTCGTGCCTTTCACCCAGGTGCCCGCGCACGTCTTGCCGGTCATGCGATCACCCAGGGTGGCCGGGTCGGGCAGGCAGGCGGCAACCACGTCGCGCGGGGACACCTCGACGGGCCCGTCCCCACCAGGGACGGTGACCTTCGCGGTCGAGTCCAGACCCAGCGCGTGAAGGGTCTTCAGCTTGGCGATGAAGTCGTCGCCCAGACCGTACTTGAACGTCACCCGGCGCGCGTCCACCCAGCGCGGGATCAGCAGCACCTCCTCATGCTCCACGTTCACGCACTCGACGGGGCCGATACCCTCGGGGAAGTCGAAGACCTCCGGCTCGCTGAACGGCTCGGTGGTGAACCAGCCCCGGTCCCTGTCGTAGACCACCGGAGGATTGAGGCACTCCTCGATGGTGGTCCAGATACTGAAGGAGGGGGCGAAGTCGTAGCCCTCCACGGTGAGATCGGCGCCGTCGCGGACGCCGATCTCCTCGATCTCGTCGAAGAGTTCGTCCGCGGCGTATCGGGCGAAGACGTCGGACAGGCCGGGTTCCACTCCCATGCCGACCAGAGCCAGACGACCCGATACCTCCCAGCGGTCGGCCAGCTCGAACTGGCCGTCACCGAGCTTCACGCCGCACTCCTGGTACGGGTGCTCGGCGTGCGGGACGGACAGAGACATCGCCATGTCCAGATAGTGCGCGCCCGCTGCGAGCGCCGCGCGGAACAGGGGCATCACGAACCGCGGGTCGGTCGCGTTCAGCAGGACGTCGCAGCGCTCCTCGAGGAGCAGCCGACGCACGCCGTCCTCGTCGGACGCGTCCAGGCGCCGTGCGCTGAATCGGCCCCCGTGCTCCCTCAGCGCCGCAACGGCCGCCTCGGCCCGCGTGAGGTCGTAGTCGGCCACGACCATGTGGGTCAGGAAGTCGCGGCGGGCAGCGATCCGGGTGACGGCGGTTCCGACACCGCCCGCGCCCACGAGAAGTACTCGCATGTCAGACACCTTTCTTCTGGAAGGCAGACGCCCTACGGGATGCCCTGATGCAACGGGACGGCGCAATGTAAAGTCAACTGCGTTGGCATAAGGCTCGCCGCCACGGCGGTGCGAAGGAGTGGTCCGCATGGCCAAGCAAGTGGTGCCGGAGCCGGCGCGGCGCAGGCGCCGGCCGACCCGGCAGGGCACGGTGCTGTCCGAGACGCTCATCGTGCACACCGCGCTGCGGGTCCTGCGTGAGCACGGCGGCGCCGGCCTGACCGCGCGCCGCCTGGGCGCCGCCCTCGGCGCCGACCCGAGCACCCTGTACCGCTACTTCGCCGGCATGGACGACCTGACCCGGGCCATCGGCGAGGAACTCATGGGCCGGGCGCTGGACAGCTGGTCCGCCACGGGCGAGTGGCAGGCCGACCTGCGCGCGCTCGGGCTCGCCATCCATTCCTCGTATCTCGCCCACCCGCATGCCGCCGCCCTGACCACGAGCCGGGTCACCGGCCGCCCACGGGAGATCGCGGTCGACGAGACGATCCTCGGCATCCTGCGCTCCGCGGGCTTCCCGGACGCCGCCGCCGTCCGCCTCTACCACGCCTTCATCGACCTGAGCCTGGCCTTCGCCGCCCTCGACGCCGGAGCCCTCGCCCTCACGGAAGAGGCCCGGGCGGCGGACGAGGAGATATGGAGCTCTACCTACGCCCGCCTCCCCGCGGAGTCCTACCCGCACATCGCCGCGACCGCCGGCCTGCTCGCCGCCCGTATGCCGCACAGCGCCTATCCGGACGTCCTGGACACCTTGCTGGACAGCGCCGCCGCCCAGCTGGCCACCGCGCGGTCCACAGCGGCCGCCCACGGCCGGTCCGCCCGGCCCGAAGATCCGGCTGCCGCCCGATGAGCAACGCCAGCGACCGGGCCGTGGGCCCACAGCACCGGCACCGGCACCGGACCTCGCGCCACAGCCATGGACCGCCGACCGCCTCTGCGTAGCTCCCGCCCTGCCCGCGATGCCGCAGCCCGACCAGCCCCGTCGACCGGCCGTGGGGCCCGCGTCTTCCACCAGAGGTTCGCCCCGCCCATCCCCGGACACCGGGCTCTTCCGGAGGCCGGAGCCGTCCCGCGGGTGCCAGGTCGAAGGGCGGGGCGGACGGCGGGGCCAACCGGGTGGTCCCCGGCCGTGTCGGGCGGGCGGCGTGGGGCCGGTTGGCCATGCTGGGCCGGGATGGGCACCCCTTCCCGTGACAAGGAGCACCGCATGCCGACGGACCCGGTCGGACGATTCCTGGCGGCCCTGGACCCCGATCACCGCAAGGCCGTCGGCGCCAAGCCGCGTGAGGAACAGGAACAGCTCGCGGCGGCCTGGGAACGTGAACTGGAAGCGGACGACGAGCTCGACACCCTCGACGAACTGTCCCCGCCTGCTGCGGAGGCCGAAGCGGCACGCCGCGTCCTGGACCGTGGAACCGGCTAGCGCCCGTCTTCGAACGTGGCACGTCTCGCCTGCTGAGGCCTGCCTGACGCAGAACGCTGTCCGGGGCCGGGACCGGTCGGCCTCGAGCTGTCCAGCACGGCAAGGAGACACGCCTCAGCGCAGATGAGGCCTGCCCATCCGGATGGTGGCGCTGCACACCTGAGTGGGTAGGCGGTGCCCCTGCGCGTCGGTCAGGTGTACGAAGGAGCCGTAGTCCTTCTTCGCGGGGTGGGGCGGCACCACATCGCTGGACGCATGGGAGTCGCCCCTGATCCAGCAGCTGCCGGGCGGGACGTCGTGCGGTTGGTAGAAGAGCGGGAAGCCGACCGTATGGCCCTGGTCGAGCACCAAGCGGACCGGCTTGGCCTTGTCCTTCGGCTCCGACTGCCCGTCCTGCGCCTTGCCGACCCAGACGTTGAGCTGCGGGTAGCCGTCGAACGCGCAGGGCTGCGCACTTCTGTTCCTGGCGCTGAGCATGGCCGCCGGTGCGCCCGCCGCCTGGTCGGCCAGGCGGGTCCATTTCCAGCGCAGCTGCGCTGATCCGCAAGCGACGGCATGGCGGTGGCCCCCGTCGCAGGCGGTCGACCCCAGCAGCACCGCCAGGCTGAATATCAGGACCGTTGCTCTTCGCTGTGCCATCAGGACGTCCCCCCGTGGAGAGGCCACCTGCCTCCACGGCCGGATAGATGCAGCCTTTTCCCGGGAGGTTCCAGCGGGCGGGTCGGCGTCGGTCGCGCCCGGCCTTCACCAGAGCGGTCACGCAGCGCCTGGTGGCCGTGCCGCTGGCCGACTCGTCACGCGAACTCGACGCCGTACCGGGCGGTTTGCCGGCGCGTTTCGTCCGCCGGTCACATTCCCGCGCTGTGATCCGTCAGGGCGGTGACCGCAACGTGAGATGGAAGGAAAGACGACATGGCAGCACGTTCGATCACCGCGCAGGTGCCGATGCGTCCGCGGATGCCTCAGGACCCTCTGGAGCTCGTCCCGGAACTGGCGGAGGTGTCCGCGGCTCTGTTCAAGGCCACCGGCAACCGCTCGATACCGCGGACCACGATCAGTCTGGTCCAGCTGCGCGCCGGGCAGATCGTGGGCAACACCTACCTCACCGTCCTGCACACGGGCTTCCTGCGCAAGGCCGGGGAACGGGAGGAGCGGATCACCGCGGTGGCGTCCTGGCAGGACGCGCCGTACTTCACCGGCGCCGAGCGTGCCGCGCTGGCTCTCGTGGAAGCCGTGCTCCAGCCGTCCGTACAGGGCGAGCGGGTGTCCGACGAACTGTATGCCCAGGTGTGCGAGCACTACGACAACACGGCGCTCACGACCCTGACCATCGCCATCGGACAGGTCGGCTTCTTCATCCCCATCGCCCTCATCGCCAAGCCGGTCCCCGGTCGGGCGTTCACCGACCCGTGGGCATGAGACCGGCCGCCGGGTCGTCCTCGGCGTAGGCGGCTCCGGAGCCGAGGGCCAGCACCGCCGGCGCGGCCGCCGCCCTGGCGAAGAACGTTCCACCTGAATGCGGCCGGCCCGGGCCGCCGGGCCGGCCGCCGTGGTTTCCCGACACTGCGGTCCGGCCGTACGCCGGCCCGCGGTGACAGCGATCGGCTTGCGGCCGGGCGCCGTGAACTGGCAGATGGGAAGCGAGTGTTCGACGTAGGTTGTGCTGTGAATGATCCACGCCTCGGCTGAAAGACGGACACGACTCATGACCGACCCCGCGACGACATCCGGACCAGTGACGCACCAGAAGATCGACACGTCGGTGCCGCACTCCGCCCGCATCTGGAACTACTGGCTCGGCGGCAAGGACAACTACCCCGTCGACGAGGAGGCCGGCGACGCCTACACCGCCGTCTTCCCCGGCATCGTCACCATCGCCCGCAGCAGCCGTGCCTTCCTGCGCCGCAACATCACCCATCTGGTCACCGAGGCGGGCGTGCGGCAGTTCCTGGACGTCGGCACCGGCCTGCCGACCGCCCAGAACACCCATGAGGTCGCCCAGCGGCTCGCCCCCGAGGCACGGATCGTCTACGTCGACAACGACCCGATGGTGCTGGCTCATGCCCGCGCCCTGCTGTACTCCTCACCCGAGGGCGCGACCGCCTACATCGACGCCAACGTCACCGACCCGGAGCGCATCCTCGCCACCGCCGCCGAGACGCTGGACTTCAGCCGGCCCACCGCGCTCATCCTCAGCAACATCCTGGGTCACGTCGCCGATCACGCCCAGGCCCGCTCCATCGTCACCCGGCTGATGGACGCCCTGCCGTCGGGCAGTTACCTTTCCGTCAACGACGGCTCACGCGGCATCGACCCGGTCTTCGAACAGGCCCAGGACGGCTACAACAACAGCGGAGCCGTCCCGTACAACCTCCGCACGATCGACGAGATCACCGCGTACTTCGACGGCCTGGAGCTCATCGAGCCCGGCGTCGTCTCGGTCACGCAGTGGCGTCCGGAGCCCGGTTCGCCCGCCCCGGAGGTAATCGCCGAGCATGGCGGACTCGCCCGCAAGCCGTAGTCGGGAAACGAGCCCGCGGGCGCTCCACTCCGTCTCTCCCGAGGCGGAATGGAGCGCCCCTGGTTCGGCGGGTCGCGCCCACGAGCTGCTCCCGCTTCCTCCGCTCGCAGACGGGACGGACCTGCGCGCCGTAGTGGTCAGCCGCCTCCGCGCACACTGCGAGTACGGGCTTGGCGGGCGCCTGCAGCCGCCCCAGAGCACCGACCACCGCGGACAGAGCCGCGCTGCCCCGGTCAGGCGGTGCGGCCGGCCTTCAGGGCGGCCGCGGTGGTGACGACGCGGCGCGCCTGGTAGCGGGCCGCCTCCAGAGCCACCTCTCCGGGCAGGCCGTCGCCGGCCACGTGGGAGGTTCCATAGGGGTTGCCCGACTGGAACTGGATGGGGTCGGTGTAGCCGGGGGGCACGATGATGCCGCCCCAGTGGTAGAAGGTGTTCGCCAGCGCCAGGAGGGTGGATTCCTGTCCGCCGTGGGCGGTGTTGGAGGCGGTGAAGGCCGAGTACACCTTGTCCGCGAGCTTGCCCTGGAACCACAGCGGGCCGGTGGTGTCGATGAACGCCCGGAGCTGGCTGGCCGGGTTGCCGAAGCGGGTCGGGGTGCCGAACAGCACCGCGTCGGCCCAGGCCAGGTCGTCGTGGCCGACCTCGGCGACATCGGCGCTGTCCTGAGCGTGCTGGGCCCAGGCCGGGTTGGCGTTGATCGCCTCGGGCGGGGCCGTCTCTGCGACCTTGCGCAGGCGCACGTTGGCGCCCGCCTTCTCCGCGCCCTCGACGGCGGATTGCGCCAAGGTGTGTACGGTGCCGGTGGAGCTGTAGTAGATGATCGCCACGTTCACGGGTTCCACGATCGGATTCCTTCCTAAGCGGGTCTGATCGGTACGACGAGACAGCCCCGCGAGATGTGAGGCGCCGCCTCGACCTCACAGTTCGATGCGACGGCTCGTCGTAGAAGGTGAGGCAGAGCGTCCAAGGAAGCTGGTGACACCATGACCAACCCATCGGAGCCGGGATACGGCCGGCCCGACCCGGGCCTGAGCGTGATCGTGAGCGAGCGGCGTCAGCTGACCAACCTCGCGTACCGGCTGCTGGGCTCCCTGGCCGATGCCGAGGATGTCGTACAGGAGACCTACGCCCGCTGGTACGCCATGTCCGCACAGCAGCAGGAAGCCATCGACTCCCCCGGCGCCTGGCTGACGACCGTCGCCAGCCGTATCTGCCTCGACCTGCTCGGCTCGGCGCGGGCCAGGCGCGAGCGTTACGTGGGCGAATGGATCCCGGAGCCGCTGCCCGACCGTACGGAGTGGATCAGCGGGCGGCCGGGCGCCGGCATCGTCGACCCGGCCGACCGGGTCACCCTGGACGAGTCGGTCAACATGGCCTTCCTCGTCGTGCTCGATGCGATGACCCCGGCCGAACGGGTCGTGTTCATCCTGCACGACGTCTTCCGCTACCCCTTCGCCGAAGTGGCCGAGATCGTCGGCCGGACCCCGGCGGCCTGCCGCCAGCTGGCCACTTCGGCCCGTCGGCGCCTTGGCGCGTCTCAGCCCGCCGCGGCCTCGGCAGCCCAGCGCGCCGGCATCGTCAGAGCCTTCAAGCAGGCGTGGGAGGCCAAGGACATCGACGCCCTCATCGGCCTGCTGGCTCCCGACGCCACGGCGACCGGCGACGGCGGCGGACTCGTCAGGGCCGCGCTCCGCCCGGTGGAAGGCGCCGAGCAGGTCGCACGCTTCTTCGCTGACCGGTCCGGTGCGGCGCCCGACATGACGCTCGTGGAGCGTACGGTCAACGGTCAGCCGGGTCTGGTGGCCCAATTGGACGGCGTGACCGTGTCGGTGATGGCGTTCGACATCACCGGCGACCGGATCAGTGACATCTGGGCAGTGCTCAACCCCGACAAGCTCCGCTTCTGGACGACGGGCTGACAGCCGAGGGCGTCGTCCTTTGCCCGGACGACGCCGCTGAGGAACGGCGCACCGAGCGCCGGTGTGCTCGAACCGCGGGTCGATCCGGGCGGCAGCACAGGGGCCGGCCCGTTCGTGCGGGCCGGCCCCCGGCGGCTGTCGGCGGTCAGCGGCGAGACGGCTCTCTGTCCGCGGGGATCAGCGGATCCTCATGGTGGCCATCATGCCCATCGCCGAGTGGTCGAGCATGTGGCAGTGGTACACGTAATCCCCGGCATAGCTGTCGAACGTCGCCTGGAGTCTGACCGTCTCACCGGGCTGGAGCACCACGGTGTCCTTCAGGCCCGACTCGGCGGGCCCCGGCGCGTTCCCGTTGCGTTCGATCACCCGGAACTGCACCAGGTGCATGTGGAAGTTGTGCGCGGCCTTGACGTTGGTGTTGGTGACCGTCCAGATCTCGCTGGCGCCGTAGCGGACGCTGGCGTCGATCCGCTCGGGGTCGTACACCTTTTCGTCCATGTAGGCCTGTGGGTCGGTGCGGCCGTCCTCGTCCATGCGCATCACGATGGTGCGGCTGCCCGTGGGAGTGGGCAGCGGCGGCAGGGTGCGCAGCACGGGCGGGACGGAGCTCGGGTCTTCGGCGGTGTGTGTCACGTCGAAGCGCATCACCTGTCCGACCTGCTCGACGGGGCCGCGGCCCCCGGTGTTCTGCAGGACGACCTGGGTGCCGACCGGGTAGCGGGAGAAGTCGATGACGACGTCGGCGCGTTCACCCGAGGACAGGTAGACGGACTTGGTGGTGTTCGGGCTGGGCAGCAGTCCGCCGTCGGAGCCGATCTGGATCATGTCGCTGCCGTCGGCGAGACGCAGCTCGAAGAAGCGCATGTTGGAGGTGTTGGCGAAGCGCAGCCGGTACTTGCGGGCGGCGACCTGGAAGTACGGGTAGGGGGCGCCGTTGACCAGGAGGGTGTTGCGGTTGCGGTCGCTCATGGCGTACAGCAGCTGGCCCGTGGCGTCGAAGTCGGCGTCGCGCAGCTGGATCAGCACGTCGTACTTGCCCTTGGGCAGGGGCAGGGCGTCCTCGGTGCAGTCGCTGATCAGATAGCTGCCCTGCAGGCCCCGGTAGACGTTCTCGGACTCCACGTGGTGGGCGTGGTCGTGGTACCAGAGCGAGGCGTGCGGCTGCTTGTTGGGGTAGGTGTACACGCGCCGGCCGCCCGGGTCGATGGTGTCCATCGGGCCGCCGTCGCTGTCCTGCGGTACCGAGGCGCCGTGCAGGTGGCGTGAGATGGGGACGTCCAGCCCGTTGTGCTGCACGATACGCACGGGCCGGTTCTTGCGTGCCTTGATGGTCGCGCCGGGGAACTGGCCGTCGTAGGTGACCAGCTCGGTCTGGATGCCGGGCAGGATCTCCTTGGTGACCTTGCGCGTGGTGATCTCGTAGGTGTCCACGCCGCCGGCGGTGGAGACGGGCCGCGCCACCGGGATCAGAGGCATGGGCACCTTGAAGAGTTCGATCGCCAGGGGCGTGGTGCCGGTCGCCGGTGCGTCGGCGGCTTGTGCTGCGCGGGCGGAGAGCAGGGGAAGCAGCGAGGCCCCGGTGAGCCCAGCGGATCCGGCCGCGATTCCTGCGCCGAGCACACGGCGTCTGGTGACCATGATGTGTCGTCCTCCTCGGGTGGTGCCTGGTCGAACTGGTGGATCGGTCACAGCAGGTCAGCCGGGACGGTGCCTTGCTGGGTTCCGGTGCGTTGCGGGCGTGCCTCGGCATCCGGGCCTGCTCGAGGGCCCGGATGCCGCCGTATGTGGGGCGGCCGGCCGTTGGTGCGCGGCGCGTCGGCCGCGCGGTGCCGGTCCGGTTCAGGTGGGAATGCCTTCGCGCTTGATCGTGGGGACGGCGATGCCGAGCGCACGCAACTGCTCGAAGGGGTTCATGAACTCGCGGTTCTGCACGATCTTTCCGTCCTCGAGCTGGAAGGAGTGCAGGAAGTGGTTCTCGTAGTAGCCCTCGGGGTAGCCCGGGAAGCGGATCTTTCCGTGCCCGTCGCACTCGACCCAGAAGAAGTTCGGGTCCTGCGTCTCGAAGACCTGGATGTTGTACCACTCCCAGTCCGGGAAGCATTCGAGCGACCAGACGCCGTGCTCGGCCAGGCGGTCGCGGCCCTTGATGACGATGGGCTCGCCGGTGTCGTTGGTCCACAGGCCGCCGCTGCCGTGCTCGACGAACAGCTCGTGCCGCTGCAGACGGGCCGGCCCCTTGGTGTCCGCCAGGTACTTCTCGACGGTGGCGCGGTTCTTGCGCCGCAGTTCGGCGGCGTCGGTGAAGCCGTGCGGTGCGTCGTCAGCCATGGTTTCCCCCAGCAGTGTGTCAACAGGCCGAAACAGGCAAGAGTGTCGTCGCCGCGACTCGGGACCGGGTCGAGAAGTGTTCAAGGACCTGCGGTGATGATGTGTCCGGCGCGGACACGCCGGCAGCGGGCGCCGGCGGCACATGGGAGCCGGTGCCAGGGTGTGGGTGTGGTTTCGGTGGCTGCCGGCGACGAGGTCGCCGGGGTGGCTCCCGTCAGTCTCGAGCGGAACGCGATGTGCCAGGTGCAGGCTGGAACATACATGCCGGGACGCGTACACGACCGTTGTGCCCCCGGACTTCGCAGGGCACGCGAAAGGGGACCTGATTCGATGGCAGGCGCTCGCCCCGAGGCCGCAGAGGTCTCCAAGACGTCCGACACCCCGCACGGCGCGGACGGACGGCCCCCCGGTTCGGCCGCCGCCGCGCAGGCGGTGACGGGCGAGCTGCTCGAACTGGCCCTGGGATATGTGTACTCGGCTGCCCTGCACACCGCCGCGCGGTTCGCCATCGCCGACCATCTGGTGGACGGCCCCCGCACGGCCGACGAACTCGCGGCGGCCACTCAGGTCAACGGCCCCTACCTGTACCGGCTGTTGCGGTTCCTGGCCACCAAGGGTGTCTTCCGGGAGGACGACCAGGGCCGTTTCCATCTCACCCCGCTCGCCCGGCCGTTGTGCACGAATGCGGAGCGGTCGCTGCGGGACTACATCATGGTGCGCGGCGAGGCGGTCTTCTGGGAGTCGGCGGGCCACCTCCACGAGGCGGTTCGCACCGGCACGACCGCCTTCGAGGGCCTGTACGGCGTCCCCTTCTACGACCACGTCGCCGCCGACGCTGATCTCGGCGAGGCGTTCAACTCCAGCATGGCGGCGTTCTCCGAGACACTGAGCAACGACGTCGCCGAGGCCTGGGACTTCTCCGAGGTCAAGACCGCTGTCGATGTGGGCGGCGGGCGCGGCGGCCTGCTGCGCGCGATCCTGCGGCGCAATCCACACATGACGGGCACCCTGTTCGACCTTCCCACCGTGGTGGCCGGGCACGTTCTGGACATTCCGGAGCTGACGGGACGCTGGAGCGCCGAGGGCGGGGACTTCTTCACCTCCGTGCCGGCCGGCGCCGACGTCTATCTCCTCAAGCACGTGCTGGCCAGCTGGCCGGACGAGGAGTGCGTGCGCATCCTGCGCACGTGCCGGCACGCGATGCCCGCGCACGGACGGCTGCTGGCCGTCAACGCCATGATCCCGGCGGGCAACGAGCCGCACCCGGGCAAGACCATCGACATGCTGATGATGACGGTCCTGAACGGAAAGGGCCGTACCCGCGCGGAGTACGAGGGGCTGCTCACGGCGGCCGGTTTCACGGTCCGACGCGTGCTGGAGCCCTCGCCGCACGCGTCCGTGATGGAAGCGGTCGCCGCCGGCTGAACGTTCCCGGCCGATCGGTTCACGAAGGCGGCAGCTTCCGTACCGTTCGGCCAGGACGCTCACGCTGCGGTCAACGACCTGAGACACCACTCGCTTCGGATCTGGCACAGGTATTGAGCGCCGACGCCCTGATCGTCACACCGGGGGTGACCCTGACCGGCGAAGCGCCGGCCGAGCATGCCCGCCCCGGAACACCCCGTGCCGCCATCACGGCTGGAGCGTCACACGTGGTGGTGGGCCGCACGGTCACGCGCGCCGCGGATCCAGAGGCCGCGTTCCGTCTCGTCCGCGCCGGCCTCACCGCGTAACAGACAGACCCGGGGTCAGGCTCGGGCGGCGATCGGCCGGCCGCTCCGGCGGAGGCCCTTCTCGTCACGGACACGAGTGCGCATACCTCCGTACGGCCGGCGCGTCGGGTGCCAGCATCCGCCGTTCTGCCCGGCCGGTCCGAGCGCCCGGACCGGCTGAGCCGTACCGCCTGCCCGCGGCGGTCGGATGTCCCATGACATCCGACCGCCCTGGGACCGGCTCACACCGGCCCGGTGATCGGTGCCGGTCGCAGCGCCAGGTCCGACGACAGGGCCTAGGGTTGGAGGCGGCTGGTCCGCCAGCCCTGGGTGGTGCGGTCGTAGCGCAGCCGTTCGTGCAGCCGGTCGGTGCCGTTGGCCCAGAACTCCACGCCGGCGGGGGCCAGGAGGTAGGCCGCGTAGGTCGGGGGGCGCGGCAGCGGCCGCTGGGGCTCGCCCAGCTCGCGGGCCCGGGACCGCAGTTCGGCGAAGTGGTCGAGGTCGTCGACCGGCCGGCTCTGCCGGGAGACGGTGGTCATGGCATGGGTGAAGACGGGCCGTGCGCACCACAGGGCCTCCGCCTCGGCGTCGGCCAGCCGCTGTACGGGGCCGGCGACGGTGATCTGCTGGCTGGTCTCCCTCCAGTACAGGACGCCGGACGCCCATGGGTTGTCGGCCAGTTCCCGGCCCTTCTGGCTGTCGGCGTGGGTGGTGAAGACGAGGCCGGCGTCGGTCACGGAGGTGATGGTCACGATGCGGGAGGAAGTGCGGCCGCGGGTGTCGGCGGTGGCCAGGGCCAGCGCGCGTGGCTCGCGCACCCCGTGGACGGCGGCCGTCTTCAGCCACGCGGTCAGCAGGCGCATCGGCTCGGCGGGCGGTGCGAGGAACTCGGGGAAGTCCACCGTGACGGTGCCGGTGAGCGATTCGGAACGGGTGGAGCCCTCGCGGGCGCCGGGGGTGGTGCCGGGGGCCGCGTGCGAATGGGACAGGTCAGACATGGAGCACCCCTTCGATCGTGACGACGCCGTGGCCGAAGACCTCGACGGAGTCGACCCGGTCGCCCTCCCCGTGCACGAGCGCGCCCATGGGAGAGGGACGGCCGATCTCGACGCCCTGAGTGATCTCGATGCGCTGCCCGTAGGCGCCGAGGCCGTGCCGGGCGAGATGGATGGCGATGGGCCCGGCCGCGGAGCCGGTGGCGGCGTCCTCCACGACTCCGTAGGCGGGCGAGAACATGCGATTGCGCCATGAACTGCCGGATCCGGCATAGCAGTTGGCCGCCATGTCGGGGAAGCGGGCGAGGGCGCGGTGATCGGGGTCCACTTTCGACAGGGCCTCGATGCTCTCGAAGCCGACGAGGACGTGCCGCGGGCCGTTGCGGTAGATCTCCACCGGGAGCGTGGAGTCGCTGACGCCGAGTGCCTGCAGGAGTTCGGCGGCGCGGTCGAAGGGCTCCCACACGGGCACCGGCTGGCGCATGCTCGCCGCGACGACCATGCCGTGCTCGCGTCGGAGTTCGAAGGGGATCACGCCCATGGCGGTCTCGATCCGCAGCCGGTCGGCGTCGGTGCGCCTGCCCAGGGCGATGGCGGTGCCGAGCAAGGGGTGCCCCGCGAAGGGGAGTTCGTTGACCGGGGTGAAGATCCGCACATGGGCGTCGGTGCCGTCCTGCCGGGGTTGCAGCACGAACGTGGTCTCCGAGAGGTTCATCTCCCGTGCGATGCGCTGCATCTGGTTGGCGGTCAGGTCGTCGCTGCCGAAGAACACCGCCACCGGGTTGCCGGTGAGGGGTGTTCGCGCGAACGCGTCGACGACGACGTAGGTGTGCATCGGTTCTCCACTCGTGGTACGGGTCCGGGCCTCGCCGGGCATCGCCTCGGGAGGTGGGGCGGTGCCGGGCCGGTGCACGGGGGACGGGCACCGGCCCGGCGGCTCGAAGGGGGCGGATCAAAACGGTTGAGGTGGTTCAGGCCGGGTCGGGGGTGCGGACCGGAGCGAGCAGGCCCGACAGGAACGTGCCGACGATGCGGGGGCCGTCCCGGGTGAGCACGGACTCGGCGTGGAACTGCAGGGAGGCGAAGTGGGGCCCGCGCAGGGCGTGGACCTCCCCGGTGGCCGCGTCCCGGCTGACCCGGATGGTTCCCACACCGTCCGCGGTGAAGGTGTCGTGCTCGCTGACCAGGGCGAAGGTGTTGTAGAAGCCCACCTGTTCCGGGCTGCCGAACAGGTCGATACTTTTTTGCACCCCCTGGTTGGGCTCGGTCCTGCGGTGCAACGGCAGTCCGAGTCCGAGTCCGAGGATCTGGTGGCTGAGGCAGACGGCGAAGAACGGTCGGCCTGCGTGCAGCAGCGTCTCGACGGCGGTGTGCAGGTGCCGCATTCTGGGGTGCGCCATCTCCTGCGGATCGCCCGGCCCCGGCCCCATCACGACCAGGTCGTGGTCCGAGAGGGCGTACTCCTGGTCGTAGCGGCGGATGGTCACGTGCAGGCCCAGGGACCGCAGTTGCTGCTCGATCATCGAGGTGAAGGTGTCCTCGGCGTCCACGACGAGGACGCTGCGCCCGGCCAGGTGCGGCAGCGCGGAGGTGCGCTCGGCGGTGTCGGACAGCCAGAAGGCGGCGAGGGAGTCGTTGCGCCGCTCCAGGGCCCGGCGCACGCTGGGATGGTCGGCGAAGCGCCGGGGGTGGCCGCCGCCGAGTGCGGCGACGAGCCCGGCCGCCTTGGCCCGGGTCTCGGCGGCCTCGGAAGCGGGGTCGGAATGCCGCACGATGGTGGCGCCCACGGCGATGTTGATGCGTCCTTGGCGGGTGATGTCCGCGGTGCGGATGAGGATCGCGGAGTCCATGACGCGTCCACCGGCGGCATCGCGTCCGATGAGCGCGGCGACGCCGCTGTAGTAGCCGCGGCCTCCCGGCTCGTACTGGTGGATGATGCGGCAGGCGCTCTCGAGCGGGCTGCCCGTGACGGTGGGGGCGAACATGGTCTCGCGCAGGATCTCGCGCACGTCGCGGCCGGTGTGGCCTTCGATGAAGTACTCGGTGTGGGCGACCTGCGCCATTTCCTTCAGGTAGGGGCCCACGACACGGCCGCCCGCCGGGCAGATCCGGGCCATCATCTTCAGTTCCTCGTCGAGGACCATGTACAGCTCGTCGGTTTCCTTGCGGTCGCCGAGGAAGTCGAGGACGCCCGGCAGCGCGGGACCTGAGGGGGGGTAGCGGTAGGTGCCGCTGATGGGGTTCATGACGGCCGTGCCGTCCTCGAGGCTGATGTGCCGCTCGGGCGAGGCGCCGATCAGGATCCGGGTGCCCGTGTCGATCAGGAACGTCCAGTGGGCGCCGGACTCGCGCTCCAGGAGCCTGCGGAAGAGGGCGGGGGCGCTGTGCGGACCGTAGTCGGTGATGTCGGCGACGAAGGTGCGCTTGACGACGAAGTTCGCCCCCTCCCCCGTGCCGATCATCTCCTTGACGATACGACGCACCGTGTCCTCGTATGCGGCGTCGTCGACGTC
Organism: Streptomyces sp. NPDC045022; assembly: GCF_056432605.1. NCBI lineage: Bacteria > Bacillati > Actinomycetota > Actinomycetes > Kitasatosporales > Streptomycetaceae > Streptomyces > Streptomyces sp. NPDC045022. The sequence goes on along the minus strand of NZ_JBWKIR010000012.1, from coordinate 223,104 downwards.
GAAGTCCGCGCCCGCCAGCGGGGTGGGCACGTCGGGGATGCGCTCGAGTGCCTGGCCGAGCGGCAGCCGCTGCTGACCGGTGACGGTCATGGCCACCAGCGGTGTGGCGTCGTCGGCGCAGGCGAAGCCGCGTTCGGTGAGCTGCCGGTAGGGGACGACGACGAGGACCTCGTGGTGCGCGCCGGTGGCCGCGTCCGGGGCGGGGGCCAGCGGAATGTCGGCCAGCGTGGCGGGCAGGGACACGGAGCCGGTGAGGACCTCCACGATGCCCGGTCCCGTCGTGACGGGCCGGTGCAGCAGGGCATAGGCCCGCGACCGGCTGTTCAGCACCTGCTCGAGCAGGTCGCCGGCGCTGTCGGGGCCGCCGGTCGGTGGCGGTGGGTATGTCATGTGAACAGTCCCTTGGCCATGGTGACCTTGGCGCAGCACTCGGCGGCGTAGGTGAGTGCCGATCGGTGGTGCTGCGGGGTGAAGTCGGCCGTCGCGTCCGCGACGATGAACGGCTGGATGTCATGGGTGAAGGCGTCGACGGCGGTGGCCAGGACACCGACGTGGGCGTAGACGCCGCACAGGATGAGCTGGTCGCGGCCCTCGGCACGCATCCGGTCCAGCAGGTCGGTGCGGAAGAACGCGCTGTAGCGCCACTTGGTGAACAGCCAGTCGTCCGCGGCCGGTGCGAGGGCGTCGGTCACCTGGCGGTCTTCCGGTCTGGTTCGCATGCCCGGGCCCCAGAAGTCCTTGAGCAGACCTCGTTGTTCGTCGTTCATGCCGCCGGGCTGGGCGGTGTAGGCGACAGGAACGCCGAGGGCCGCGCACTGGTCGCGCAAGTGTGCCGCGTTGCGGACGAGTTCCTCGCGCATGCTGTCGGGGAAGGGGGTGAGGAAGTAGCGCTGCATGTCGTGGACGAGAAGGACCGACCGGTCGGGTTCGGCGTTCCAGTGCACGAGGGGGGCGGGCAGGTCGCCCTCGGCGGGCAGCGGGTACGGGCTGATGGGGGGTATGCCGGTCATGGCTCCACTTCCTGGCTTGCCTGGTCGGTAAGGGGGTGCGCACCGCGACCTCGTGCACGCGGGCCCGCTCAGGCGGTCCAGGCCGAGACCACGGAGACGGCCTGCGGCGGGTTGAGGCGGGGGTCGCAGTACGAGGTGTAGCGCTCACCCACGCCACCGAGGTCGGCCTCGGTGGCGGCGCATTCGGTGACGTCGTCGGGTGTGGTCTCCAGATGCAGTCCGCCCGCGACCCCGCCCGCGCCGCGCACGGCCTCGACGAACCGGGAGACCTCGAGCGAGACGGTCCTGACGAGCCGTGTCTTTCGGCCGCCGGGCGCCGTCACGGTGTTGCCGTGCATGGGGTCGGTGAGCCAGACGACGGGGTGACCCGCAACGCGTACGGCCTCGACGAGGCGAGGCAGCCGGTCGGTGACGCGGTCGGCTCCCATGCGTGCGATGAGGGTGAGCCGCCCGGGGTCGCGCCAGGGGTCCAGCCGCTCGCACAGGGCCAGCAGTTCACCCGGTTCCATGGCGGGGCCGACCTTGCACGCCACCGGGTTGCTCACCTGGGCGAGCAGGGCGACGTGGGCGCCCTCGACCTGGCGGGTGCGCTCGCCGATCCACGGCCAGTGGGTCGAGCCGAGGAACAGCCGCCCCGCCTCGTCGGTGCGGAGCATGGGCATCTCGTAGTCGAGGAGCAGCGCCTCGTGACTGGTCCACACCACCGGTTCCACGGTGTCACGTCGTGCGGCGCGTTCCCGCCAGCCCAGGTGCTCGGCGATGTCGCAGGCGGCCATGTAGCTGGTGAGGATCCGCAAGGGGTCGGGGCGGCGGCTGTCGTGGTCGGGTTCCGGGCCGTTGACCATGTGGCCGCGGAACACGGGGAGTTCGACACCGTCGACGGCTTCGGTGGGCTTCGAACGGGGCTTGGCGAACTGGCCGGCGATGCGTCCTGCGCGCAGGACGGGCTTGCCGGTGATCAGGCCGAGCGCCCCGGCGAGCAGGTCGAGCAGTGCGGCCTTGCGTGCGACGTGGTCGCGGGTGCACTCCCCCGGGTCCTCGGCACAGTCCCCGCCCTGCAGCACCATGGCCTCGCCGAGCGCCACCCTGCCCAGCAGGGTCCGCAGCGTGGCCACGTCGTCGGCCCGGACGAGGGTGGGGCGTTGGGCGAGTGCCTCGGCCACCCGGCTCACCTGCCGCAGGTCGCTCCATTCGGGCTGCTGTAATGCCCCGCGGATACGAATCTTCCGTATGACGTCTTCCATGAAGATCTCCGATACCGAGCGCCCGCACCTGCTGGAAGGGGTTCATGAACTCGCGACTGTGCCGGGCCTCCCCATTCCTTCGAGCTACTGAATGGGCAGGAAATGTGATTCCGGCAGGTTGCTCTCGGCACACATGATCCCGTCGAGCGATCCTGCACCAGGAGGCAAGCGTCCGCAACAAAGATCCACGAACGGTCAATGAACACTCGAGGCGAATTGGATCGGGACCCCATCGGGGGATATGAAAACCGGCTGACTGGTTTTTCGCCGAATGCAGTGCATAACGCGCTGCGGAAAATACGGTCGGTCAGGTGGCGGCCGTCTCCCGCACACGGGGGCTGCGGATGAGCACGGCCATGAGGGAGCGGCGGCGGTGGCCGCGTATGTCGTGGGCCCTGGTGGGTGCGTCGGGGCCCGGTCGGTCATGTGCGGCGGCCGCGCGGGGTGTTGCGAGGTCCGCGATGGGTGAACTGGGGCCACCGCGAGGCGTTGTGGGGCCGCGGTGGGCCAGGGGCCGTCCGGTCAGTGTGGGGGCCACGCACACGAGCGGCGCGCGCACGGGTGCGATGGTTGCGGCGCGGGTGACCCGTCGTCCGATCACCCGCGCCGCCGCTTGGTGGGCCGCTCACCTGTGCCGTTCCGCCGGTCAGTGCCCGGCCGGCCCGGTCCCTGTTCCTGAGGGGAGTCGGGCGGGCCGGATTCCAGTTGCCCGTCCGAGGATGCCTGCGATGAACATCTGCAGACAGGTGCCGACCACCGGGACGGCGAGTGTGATGCCTTCGAAGATGCGCAGGCCGGTGCCCGAGAGCAGGTCGTCGGGAAGTGAGTATCCGAGGAAGCCCTCCACGATGGCCAGGACGAGGATCACGAAGCCGATCAGCCAGTTGAGCTCGCGGGGCTTGCGGAACGATCCGGTGAAGAAGTGCCGCAGCGTGTGCACGCAGAGCGCGGCGATCATGGTCAGGGCCGACCAGTGGTGCAGCTGGCGGATGAACAGGCCGCCGCGTACCTCGGCGCCTCTTGACGCTCGTCGCGCGGCGCCTTGTCGGTGACGCTCATACCCGCGCGCCCCTCCCCCTCGCCGCTCGTCCGTCCCAGGCACACGCGTCCGGCCGGTGAACGGTCGGTGGTGGGGGCCGTGGCCTGCGGCGGCGAAAGCGGGCCCGCGCCTCGGAGCGAGGAAACGATATCGACCTGTAGTGCGGCCGGACAATGACACTCGAGCCGGCTTCGGACCCCAACTCCATTTGTTCTTGAGCGAGTTCCGAGTCACCCGGACGCAGCGTCCCGGCGGTCCTGGACCTCCAGCACACGCGGGCACACGGGCCCCGAAGCGGTCCGGGCCGGGCCTCTCAGCCTTTGCCAGGCGGCGCCCACGGCCTATCGGGAGGCTGCGGGCCCTCCAAGGCGCTGCGGAACTTCTCTTTCAGGCTTTTTGGCTGAGCCTCCTTCTCCTCGTTCGAATGCACGAGCCGGGCAGTGGTCACTCGTATCTGACAATCGCGGTGCCGCTGTCTGAGAAGCACCACCCACGCGCCGTCCTGGGTGAGGAAAGCATGGCGCGCCGGCTCGTCTCCCGGACGGGCATGCCGAGCCAGAACTCCCGGTGTGTAGTGCAGAGCCGCGTCCTCGGCTGCCGCAGCGGCCGCAGTCTGATCCCCGTCGATCGGGTGAGCGGCCACCAGCATCCACCGATGCAGCCTGAGTTCCACGCCCTCGACGCGCTCCGTCACTCGTGTGTCCTCTTCGATGAGGACGTACCACTCGGCAGTCATGGCCGGTACCTATCTGTCTTCCAGGGCGTGGTCAGAGTTCCGAGAGCCGCGTCAGCGGCGGGAGTCGGCGCGCTTGGGCGGCGCTATGCGGACTCGCTTCTCCACGGGCGCGGTGTCGATGTCGTCGAGCTGCGCGACGATCGTGCTGCGCAGTTCGTCGTAGTCCTCGAAGGAGTGGTCGTTGAAGAGGGTGTAGCCCGTCCACATCAGGTTGGCGCACACCCGCGCCGGCACCCGGCCGGTCTGGGCGCCCATGCCGACCAGCGCCACTGATCGGATGCTGCCGGGCGCCTTCTTGTTCTGCTGGTGGATCGCCTGGAAGGCGGCCGCACAGGCCAGGGCCACGTTCAGGGTCTCGCTGACGTTCTGCGAGGACGTCTCCATCGTCGGTGTCGAGATCAGGAATCTCGGCTTGACCGCCCCGGACGGGACGCACACCGCGCCGCCCACCGGGAGGACACCCGCGAACTGGCTGCGGATCGCCTTCTGCACCCGCAGCTGGATGCCCGCGCCGAGATACCGCTTGATGACGCCGTCGACCCCGCCGTCCATCCGGCCCCGGGAGTTGGTGGGGCTGACCCAGGCGTCGACGTCCTCGTCGAGGATCGAGCCCTTGCGGATCTCGATCTCGGGGGTGTCGGCGAACGCGGCTCGCCATGCCTCCACCACTGCGGTGTTGATGTCGGTCAGCACCACCCTGAGCGGCGACTGCACGTGGTCTTCGGTCATGGTTCACTCCGATCGGGAACGATCACTCAACTGATCGGAACGCTACCGCGCCCCACTGACAGAGCAGCCGCCCGCCCGGCGCCCCGATGAACCGGAGGGCGGTTGTCAGTGGGCTCACCTATTCTCGTGGCACTTCGCCGATCAGGCCTTCCACCAGCACGGTTCGACCATTCGGAGTTCCTCCACCATGAGCGATGCCCGCACCCCCGCCACGCCCGACCCACACGACCCGCTGGCCCTCGCGGAACTGTTCAAGGGCGGCGGTGAACCTTGGCTGCCGCTGCTGAAGCCGGTCATCGAGGCACAGCCGGACGCGGCCGCGTTCATCGGCCCGGGCCGTGACCCGGAGGTCGTCCCTGTCCGTGAACTGACCTTCCAGGCACTCAAGCCCAACGCGCCGCACAAGTGGAAGGTCGTCGTCTTCGGTCAGAACCCGTACCCGCGGCCGGAGAGCGCCACCGGCATCGCCATGTTCGACAACACCTTCCACGACTGGAAGGACAGCCAGTTCGGCAGAGTCGTCAGCATCCGCTGCATCATCAAGGCAGCGGCGATGTGGAAGTACGGCATTCCCAAGAAGACGCCGATAGCCGACATACGCGCGCTGCTGAAGAAGCAGGACACCGTCCAGCCGCCGGAGTGGTTCCAGGCGATGCTCACCCAGGGCGTGCTGCTGCTGAACGCGGCGCTGACGGCCAACAGCGACGGGGCGATCGCCACCGACCGGCACACCGGGTTCTGGCGGCCGGTCGCCGAGCGGATCGTCGAGGAGATCCTCAAGGCCAAGCAGAACGCCGACGAGGAGGACCGCGGGGTCGTCTTCGCGTGGTGGGGGGCGCACGCTCGCACTCTGAAGAAGGTCGTCCTCGAACTCCAGAAGAAGTACCCCGAGGTCGAGGTCCGGCACATCGACCACGCCAACCCCGCGGCACAGGGCGACATCTTCTGCGACGGCGACCACTTCGAGATGGTGAACGCGGCCCTCGCGTCGCTGGGCACCGACGAGATCGACTGGCTGCCGAGCACCGGCTGGAACAAGCTCGCGGCGGAGACCGATGGAGCCGACGGCGACGTCGCCGACCGCATGGGCGCGTTCATCGCGTCCACCATGGAACTGCACCAGCTCTACCTCGACCGGCTCTCCAGCGTCAAGGACGAGGGACTCGTCCTTCCCGCGATCACGGGCGTGTTCGACACCCCGCTCATGGACTTCCGCGAGGCCGTCGCCCCGGTCGCCGCGCTGCTGTCCGGGCTGGGCCGACACGTCGACCGGTCCCACGAGTTCGCCAAGCGGCGCGCGGACGAAGCGTCCAACGGCCTGTCTGCCGACGCGATCGCCGCCCTCTACCTCTACACCTGCGAGTCCGCGTTCTACCGCGAGATCAACGCCATCCTGCGCTCCCCGGACCGGACCAGGGTCGTCCCGTACCTGCCGTATCTACGGCTGCTGTTCACTGCGGTGTCGCAACTCCCCCACCGGACGGCGCCCTTGTGGCGCGGGGTGTCGCTGGACCTGCGTGGGCAGTATCCGCTCGGACGGACCGTGACCTGGTGGGGCGTGTCCTCGTGCACGTCCGAACTCGGCGTGGCCAAGGCGTTCCTCGGCAGCCGCGGCAAGCGGACGCTGTTCGAGGTGGTCCCCGCCCGGGCCGTGGGCATCCGCGACTTCTCCGCGTTCACGGGCGAGGAGGAGTTCATCCTCCTGCCGGGCACCCAGCTGAAGGTGACGGACATCAAGGTCGAGCGCGGCGGCCTGTGCACCGTGAAGCTGATGGAGCTGGAGGAGCAGACGCTGGTGTCCTGACCGGACACTGGCGCCGGCCGCGGCCCCCGGCAGGGTGGCCGCGTGCACGGGCGGGCCGTGAGGTAGCGCGCCGAAGCGCCGACGCCCACCACATTGCGTTGCCTGGCGCACCCGACCGTAGTACGGCGCGGCCCGGGTCAGCGCGGCCGCGGTCCGTGTGGTGAAGTCGCGCGACGGGGGTATCGGCAGGGCAACGCGTGACGCGACCGCTCGGAAGGGTGACGATGGGTTCGACAAGTCAGTTGCGACAGCTCAGGGCCGTGTATGCGGGCGGCGTGGTCGCCTGGACCTTCTGCCTGTTGCTGAGCCTGGTCCGGGGAGACGGGTCGACACGGAACACGGTGCTCCTGCTGGGCCTGCTCGCCGTTTTCCTCGTCCTGCTGCTGTGGTCGACCTGGTGCCTCTGGGAGGCCGGGACGCACCGCCCCCGGACCGGGCCCAGGACACGGTGAACGCGCCCGTCGAGCGGTTCGGACGCGGTGTCGAGCCGTTCCAGCGGGGCCGCAGGCACATGCCGGGTCCCGCGGCGAGCGCTCCTTCCCGGCGCGCGCATCGCACGGCGCAAGCGTGGAAGAAGGGCCCCATGACTGCTCTCACGGAACGGCAGAACGTCGCCGACTTCTACGACTTCGAGGCCGCCTTGACGGAGGAGGAGCGCAAAGTCCTCCTCAGGACCAGGGCGTTCATGCGTGAGGAGGTGCAGCCGCTGGTGGCAGAGCATTGGGCCGACGGCACGTTCCCCACGGAGCTGATCACCCGGTTCCGGGAGAGCGGGCTGGTCGGGCTGCCGTACGAGGGCTACGGCGACCACCGTCCCGCTGCCGGCCATGTGCTGACGGGGATGATGGCGATGGAGATGAGTCGCGTCGACGCTTCGGTCGCCACCTTCTTCGGCGTCCACAACGGACTCGCCATGTACGCGATCCACGTCGGCGGCGACCAGGAGCAGCGTGACCGCTGGCTGCCGGGGATGGCGAGGATGGACACCATCGGGGCCTTCGCGCTCACGGAGCCGCTCGACGGTTCCGACATCGCGGCCGGCATGCGCACGACGGCCCGGCGCGACGGCGACACATGGGTGCTCAACGGCGCCAAACGCTGGATCGGCAACGCGACTTTCGCCGACCACGTCGTCGTCTGGGCCCGGGACGTCGCCGACGATCAGGTCAAGGGGTTCGTCGTCGGCAAGGGCACACCTGGGTTCAGGGCTGAGAAGATCGCAGGTAAGACGTCACTGCGTATCGTCGAGAACGCGGACATCACCCTCGAGAACGTCGAGGTGCCGGAGTCCGACCGGCTGCAGAACGTGTCCTCGTTCCGCGACGTCGCCGAAATCCTGCGCGCCACGCGCAGCGGCGTGGCCTGGCAGGCCCTCGGCGTCATGATCGGTGCGTACGAACTGGCCCTCCGTTACGCCACGGAGAGGCAGCAGTTCGGCCGTCCACTCGCGGGTTTCCAGCTGGTGCAGGATCTCCTGGTGAAGTGCCTGGGCAACATCACGTCGAGCTGGGGCATGCTGCTGCAGCTCGCCCGGTTGCAGGACGCCGGGGTGTTCCGGGACGAACACTCGTCACTGGCCAAGGCCCACGTCACCGGCCGCATGCGCGAGGTCGTGGCGTGGGCCCGGGAGATCTTCGGGGGCAACGGCATAGTCCTGGACTACGACGTCGCGCGCTTTTTCGCGGATGCGGAAGCCATCTACTCCTTCGAAGGCACCAGGGAGATGAACACACTGATCGTGGGAAAGGCGATCACCGGGCAGAGCGCCTTCGTCTGACCGGCATGGACGCGGAGTCGACCTGAGTAGCCCTGGTAACGGCCGCGGAGACGCGGAGAGAAGACGCCTTCGGGAAGTGACACGTGATACACGCGCGGTTCCCGCGGCCCGCACCAGGTGATAGACACGGCGGGGTCACAGTTCCTGTCCGCCAGCAGGAAGGTTGCTGCCGCATGTCTGCAACACGCCGTCAGGTCCTGGTCCGAGCGAGCGCCGTGGGAGCGGGCATCGCCTTCACCGGGGCCCTGTCCGAGCTCTTCGCGGGCACCGCCGCCGCGCAGAACCTGGGCCACACCGGCTACGGCCCGCTCGTCTCCGATCCAAACGGCCTGCTCGACCTGCCGAAAGGCTTCCGCTACACCGTGCTGTCCCGCGAAGGTGACCAGCTCCGCTCGGGAGAGGGCCGCGTCCCCTCCAACCACGACGGCATGGCCGCCTTCGCCGGCCGAGGGGGCCGTACGCACCTCGTGCGCAACCACGAGAACCGCGTCACCGCGAAGATCCCGGTCCCGACCGTCGGCGGCCTCACCTACGACCCCGCGGGCAAGGGCGGCTGTACGGCCTTGACACTCGGCACGGACCATCGCGTGCTGTCCGAGCGGGTCGCCATCGCCGGTACGGCCGTCAACTGCGCGGGCGGCCGCACTCCTTGGGGTACCTGGCTGACCTGCGAGGAGACCGAGGACAAGGCCGGCACCAACGGCTACACCAAGGACCACGGCTTCGTCTTCGAGGTCCACCCCACCGACCCCGGCTGCTCCGGCGCGGTCCCGCTGACCGCGATGGGCCGCTTCCAGCACGAGGCGATCGCGATCGACCCGGGCAACGGCATCGTCTACGAGACGGAGGACGCCTTCGAAAAACCGTTTGGCCTCTTCTACCGTTTCCTGCCGAACAGGCCGCTGGGGGGCGTCGGTTCGCTTCGCGCGGGCGGCCGGCTCCAGGCGATGCGGGTGCCCGGCGTACCGGACCTGTCGACGATCCAGGAGACCGGCGCGTGCTTCGACGGCATCGAGTGGGTGGACGTACCCGACCCGCTGGCCGCCTCCACCCCCACCCGGTTCCAGAACTACGGCTCCAAGGGCATCACCCACGCACAGAAGTTGGAGGGCTGCTACTGGGGCGGCAGCTGTGTGTACTTCGTATCGTCCTTCGCCCGCAGCGCGGACGGCTCCGCGGCCGACCATTATGGCCAGATCTGGCGCTACGACCCGGCGCGCCGTCGGCTGACCCTGGTCATCGTGTTCGGTCCGGAAACCGATGTGCAGCTGCCCGGCGAGTCCCCGGACAACATCTGCCTCGCCCCCAGCGGCGGCCTGATGGTGTGCGAGGACGGCAACGGCGCCCAGCACGTCTTCGGCGTGACCCGTGAGGGCGAGGTGTACGCGATGGCCCGGGGCCGCCAGAACATCGGGACGCCGGAGAATCCCGAGTGGGGTGAGTTCGCCGGGGTCACCTTCTCCCCCGACGGGGGGACGATGTACGTCAACTGCTACACGCCCGGCACCACGTTCGCGGTGACCGGCCCGTGGCACAGGTAGACGCCGGGCAGTCCTGACCATGCCGGGGCGGGGTGCTCGCTCCGGCATGCCGGAGAAACAGCAGGCCAACGGCTCGTGCAGGCTGCCGAGCGCTCCGCAGGCGACCCTCGGGCCCACCCGTGCGGGGGATCCGACCGCCGATGTCGCGGTGATGAGTGGCACCCCGAGGTGGTGCCGACGGCCGAGGCCGTCAGGAGGCGCGGCGACGGCCGATGAGTTTCTCCATGATCGGCGGTCTGAGATCTGGTGGATGCCCCACGGCCGCGAGTTGGTCCAAGCTTGCACCGACCGGACCTGTCGGATTCGGCACGAGATACCGAGGAACCCCAGATGCGTACGCTGATCAGCACCGCCTTCATCTCGCTCGACGGCGTCGTGGAGGCCCCGGGCGGTGAGCCCGGTTACCGGAACTCCGGGTGGACCTTCAAGGACGTCGAGTTTCTGCCCGAGGCGTTCGACCTCAAGGGCCGGGAGCAGAAGGAAGCCACCGCGATGCTGATGGGCCGGGTCAGTTACGAGGCGTTCAGCCCGGTGTGGCCGGACATGGAGGATTTCGCCGATTACAAGGTGATGCCGAAGTACGTCGTCTCCACTACTCTCACCGCGGACGACCTGGTGCCGAACTGGGGCGAGACCACGATCCTGCGTTCACTCGCCGACGTCGCCGCGCTGAAAGAGACCGAGGGCGGCCCGATCATCGTCCACGGAAGCGCCGCCCTCAACCAGAGCCTTTCGGACGCCGGTCTGATCGACCGTTACCACCTGCTCGTCTTCCCGCTCCTGCTCGGCGCCGGAAAGCGTCTGTTCAGCACCACGGACAAGGACACCCAGAAGCTGAAGCTGGTCGAGCACGAGGTCTACGCCAACGGCCTGCAGAAGACCGTCCTGGACGTCGTCCGCTGACCTACCTCCCTGGTGACGCCCCTGCGGTCGCGGCGTCGGCGCCGCGACCGGTCGATGGCGTGGTCTGCGCCCCTCGTCAGGAGTTGACGCCGGTCAGCGCGAGGAATTCGCCGCGCGAGCGGGCGTCGGAGCGCAGCAGGCCGAGCAGGGTCGAGGTCATCGTGCTGGATCCGGTGGCCTGGACCCCGCGCAGGGTCATGCAGGAGTGCTCGGCCTCGATGACCACGCCGACGCCCTTGGGTTCCAGGTGGGTCTGCAGCCAGTCGGCGACCTGTTTGGTCAGGCGTTCCTGGACCTGCGGGCGGCAGGCGAAGTGCTCGACGACGCGGGCCAGCTTCGACAGGCCCAGGATGCGGGCGCCGGGCAGGTAGCCGACGTGGGCGGTGCCGACGAACGGCAGCAGATGGTGCTCGCACACCGACCGGACGGGTATGCGGCGGGCCAGGACGAGTTCGTCGTAGCCCTCGTCGTTGGGGAAGGTGGTCAGGTCGAAGGGGCGCGGGCTGAACAGTTCCGCGTAGGCACGGGCCATCCGGCCGGGCGTGCCGCGCAGGCTCTCCGAAGCGGTGGAGATGCCAAGGGCGTCGAGGAACTGGCCGGCCGCTGCTTCCGCGGCGGCCAGGTCGATACCGCCGGGCTCGTGGACCACCCGCAGGGCGGGCCCTGCGGGCGCCACCGCCTCCTCGGGGTCGTTGATCCGGGCGGCGGTGCGGTGCGGGTGCTCGATCATGTCAGCTGCCACCGATACCCAGGGCGGTGAGCAGGACCAGGACGAGGGTGACCACGGCGAACAGGCCGTGTGCCAGCACCACCGCGAGCGGGAAGTGCCGTTCGGCAGGGACGGCCCCTTGGGCTCCCGGGCCGGTGGCGGCCGCTGCCGCCCCGGCCGTGGCGCGGTCGCGGTAGACGGGGATCCATCGGGCCAGCATCACGAACCCGAGCAGTGCGACCGGCAGCAGCAGACCGAACGCGGTCCAGGCCAGGGCACTCCTGTCGGCCACCACATAGATGACCCACACCACGAGTCCGATCGCGGCCAGGGCGAAGTGCCCGAAGACGACCGGTGCGGGCAGGCGGCTGGTACCGGTCTGCTGTTGCCGGATTCCGCCGCGTTGGATCCAGGTGCCGAGCATGTAGAAGCCGCCGAGGGCGGTGACCACCCACGCGATCAGTGCGGCGATGTCCATGGAGAACTCCCGAGTGATGAAGATGTCGAAGGCAGCCGGACGGCACCGGCGGCCGTGGAGGCCGAGCGGGCCGGATCACATGACGGAGCGGGCGTTTCGCGCGCTGCGGCCAGGGACATACCCCTCGGCCTGAGTGCTCTCGTCGGCGACCCGTACGCCGTAGCGGTAGGCGAGCTTGCCGCCCAGAAATCCCGAGACGCCCAGGGTTGCCACGCTGAGCGCGGACAGGACGAGCCGGCCCGGGCCGACACTCCCGCCGGTGGTGTAGTCGCCGTAGCGCCACACGAAGTTGACGGCGTAGGCGGCGGTCACCAGCAGGTTCAGCGTCATGTGGACCAAGGCGGTGCCGAAGGCCCGGGTGCCGCTGGGAATCGCGAACAGGTCGAGGAATCCGACCATGGCCGCCAGCAGGGCACCGATCACGCCGACCGCGATCAACCACTCCGAGGACTGGGTGAGGAATCCCGGACGGTGCACGACGTGGGAAGCGATGTCGAACACCAGGCTGGTCACCCAGGCGCCGATCGGCACCGTCACCAGGATCGGATGGAACGGGTGACCGTACGGACCGGCGAGAGGGGCACTGACGGGGCGCTTCGCCTGAAGCTGTGACTCATGGGCATCGGCCATGGCAACCTCCCAGTAATTTCACCAACGATTCTTGGTCTTATTGAGAGAGGCTGTCAAGTCACGCTGGCAGACCACTGGAGGGAACGCTTGTGCCCACACACGCTGGAGTTATCGTGGACTGGTGGCTCCTGACCCGACTCCCCAGGCCGACGCGGCTCACACCGCCATCGATTCCGTCAGCGCCCTGAGCGAGGATTCGCGGCGGCGCATGTTCACGTTCATCCGGCGGGCCCGCCGCGCCGTCACCCGCGACGAGGTCGCCGCCAGTGTCGGCATATCGCGCAAACTCGCCGCCTTCCACCTCGACAAGCTCGTCGACGCCGGCCTGCTGCGCGCGCGCTACGAAACGCCCGGCGGGATCCGCAAGGTCGGCAGGCAGCCGAAGGTGTACGAACCCACGGACACCCAGATCACCGTCAGCATCCCCGACCGGCGCCATGAACTCCTGGCGGACCTGCTCCTGGACGCGGTGCTGACCGAGGGGGCCGGCGAGAACGCCGCACAGGCAGCGGTACGGGCCGCTGAGCAGCGAGGCCGGCAGCTGGGAGAGACCGCCCGGGACGAGACCCGCCCGGGCCGCCTCGGTCCCGAGCGCGGGCTGACCGTCTGTGAGCGCCTGCTCGACCAGTACGGATACGAACCCGTCCGCGAGACCCCCACCCGGCTCCGACTCCGCAACTGTCCGTTCCACCCGCTGGCAGCGAAGGCCCCCGACCTCGTGTGCGGCATGAACCATGCCTTCCTCCGCGGCTACCTCAACGGCCTTCAGGTCAACGCACTCCAAGCCGTCCTGGCCCCCGAGCCCGGAGAATGCTGCGTCCGGCTTGCCCCCAGTACCACCGATCAGCCCGGCCAGCGGCCCGAGGACCACTGACTCCGCGCCCGGGCTTCAAGGTGGTCGAGTGAGTCCGCCGCATCGAACCCGCCTCGTCGCCGCCGGCCCGGCTACGCGGAGCGCTCTTCCGCCCCGGGGTGCCGGCAGCGGACGGCGACGGCCGCGATGTCGTCATCGAGCCTTCCGCCGCTGTAGTGGAGCAGGTCCCGGTGAAGGCGGTCCAGCAGCTCGCGGGGAGGCGCCGGGCCGAGCTCCCGCATCCAGTCCGGCAGCGGGAAGAACGTGCCGGTGCGGTCCCGGGTCTCCGTTACGCCGTCGGTGTAGAGCAGCATCTGGTCACCCGAGGTGAAGGCGACGGTGTCGACGTTGTAGTCCTCTCCGAGGAGCGTCGCGAGGTTCAGGGGCGGTGAGGGCACGGTGGGCTCGAGGACGCGGATCTCCCCGCCCCGCACCAGCAGGGGCGGTGGGTGCCCGCAGTTCAGGATCCTGACCTGATCACCGCCGTACGGGATCTCGGCGATCAGAGCGGTGGCGAAGTGCTCCGGCTGATCCGGGTCGAGGATCGCGACGCTGTAGCGGCCTATGCTGGCCTCCAGGCGATGGATGATGCCCCTCAGGTCGGGCTGGTCGTACGCGTTCTCCCTGAAGCAGTTGATCACCGCCGAGGCCGCCCCCACCGCCGACAGCCCCTTGCCCCGCACGTCCCCGATGAGCAACCGGACCCCGTACGGCGTGTCGGCCACCTCGTAGAAGTCGCCGCCGATCCGCGCCTGCTCCTGCGCCGCCAGGTACAGCGACTCGATGTCGATGCCCTGGATACGGCGCGGCAACGGGCGCAGCAGCACCTTCTGCGCCGCGTCGGCGACGAGCCGGACCTGGAAGAGCGTCTCTTCTCGCTGGAGTCGGATACGGCTGGTGTAGGCGGCCACCAGAGTCACCGCGACGATCGCGGCGGCCGTGTACGGCGTCCCCAGATCGGTGTAGACGAGGCTCAGCCCGATCATGATCAGCAGGCAGAACGCCCCCAGCAGGATCGTCGCGGTCATGGGCCACATCGCGGCGGCGAGGGCGGGTGCGGCGGGCAGGAGACGGCTGAAGGCGATCTCCCTGGGGGTGGCGAATGCCAGGCCGGAGATGAGGACGGTGAGAATCACCGGGGACAGCAGTACGGTCTCGCGTCGGCCACCGTACGGAGGGCGGTGGCGCCGAAGCCGTCCAGTCCTGATCACAAAAGCATCTTATCGGGGCGAAATGGTCTTCGTGCTGTGTGACAGCATGCGCCCGGGTTCGGAGCGGTCGCGGTCGGTTGACGCGATGTGTCGCGCCTCGGGAAGTCGCTCCGCCGAGCGGGTGGGCGCGTCACATGCCGGCTGCGGCTCTCCGCTGTGCCTGCTCGAACTCGGTCAGAGGGTCGCCGTCGGCCTGCCAGGGCCACGGGGTGACCACGCCTGCGAGCGCCTCGAAGACCCCGGAGGCTTCCCGGCGCCGGTCGGCGGCCATCAGCGCATAGGCGAGGAGGTTGAGGTCGGCGAGAGCCTTGGCATGGCGGAGGAACCCGGGCTGGACCCAGGTGTGGGCCACGCGGTCGAGGGCCTGGGTGGCCATCGTCTGTGACCAGTGGTTCCGCGCCACCAGTGCTTCGACACCACCCCGGCCGATGCGGGAGTGGTACTGGAAGACCTGAGCGGTGAGTTCCGTGGCCGCGCAGGGCACGTTCGGGGGCATGCGGAGTCCCAGGGAGTCCACGAAGTCCAGAACCTGGACGCGCGACCCCGCTTCCTCCGGGCTGAGATAGCCCAGCATGCTCATGTACGCCTCACGGTTCCAACGGTCACGCGCGAGCACCTCGTTCCACACTCCGAACACCTGCGACCGCTCCCAGCTCTCCAGGCGGGCCACCTCCAGGAGGATCACCCAGGGCGTGGGATCGTCCGGGGCGATCTCGGCCGCCTGGAGGCACATGTCAACAGACCCGGCCGCGTCTTCGAGGGAGCCCAGGCGGCGGGCCCGCGCGACCTGCGTCCAGGCGTGCAGCTCCAGCGCGTCGGCGTTGCGCGGCTCGCGGGCGGCCCAGGACCGCGACAGATGCGTTTCGGCCAGGTAGTCCGCCAGTACGCCCATGCGGTGCGTCCGGCGGTCCCAGTCTCCGCGGTCCTGGTCCAGGAGACGGGAGATCTGCGCCACGCACAGGTCCGTCGTCGCGATCATCCCGGTCTTCGTGGTCGCCAGCAGCGACTTCAGCAGCTTGCCCAGGTCCTGGTCGTCCAGTTCCGGGGCAAGGCGTGATCTTCTGCGGCGACTCGAAAGAAATCCCATGCCGGGAGGCTAGAGGGGACCGGGACAGACACAAGGTTTGAGCCAAGATCGTTACTGATTACAGGCCTCAACCGCGGTTACCCGCTCGTACAGCGAGACGCCGGGGGCAGCATGCGGGCGGCAGCGGCTCGTAGCCCGATGCCGGAGCACGCGCGGTGCGGTGCGCGCAGGGCAGGCCGGGGCCGCCACCACCGTGCTCACGAGGCACGTCAACGCCGTTCCGTCCGCCCGGCACCCCGCAGCAACAGGTGCGGACGAACTCGGGCGCCGGCTACCGGGGCAACTCGCCCATCTGGCCCCCCTGTTGCCGACCGCCGCCTGGAGGGAGGTTCCCGCCGGGCACGTAGGTCTGCTGCCGGGGCACGTTGGCGACAGGCCAGGGCGCGGAGGGCAGCACCTGTGCCAGGTGATGACGCAGGCGGTCGGCCTCACCACGGACCTGGGCGGGCACGTCACCGCGCTCCGCGACGAGGCGGTTGAAGATCGGGGTTTCCTGGAACACGCTGGGATCTGCCTTCCGAGTGGCGCGGTACGGCAATCACCGGGCGGCATTGCCGATCATGGACAGAGTCGAGTATCCGATGTCGCAGGAGCGTCGGTGACCAGTTCACGCCGAGCGGGCAAGGCGGTTGGTCACACAGCGCGCCTTGCTCACGGCCCCGGACGCCTCTGACAGGCGGCCGACGCAGCGGACCCCGCGGTGAAATCAGCCAGGCTGCGGAGATATGACAGACCGGGGCGGCCGGAGAGCTGTCTCTCGCCGACGACCTCGAACCCTGAGCGGGCCAGCACGGCCCGCGATGCCGCGTTGTCGAGCGTGGCCGCGGCACACAGGCGGGTCAGCCCATAACTGTTGGCCGCGCGGTCGCACAGCTCCCGCACGGCCCAGGTGGCCAGCCCCCGGCCCGCGGCACGCTCGGCGATCCGATACCCCAGCTCGGCACCGCCATCCGCCACATCCATGAGGTTGACCCGCCCCAGCACCTCGCCGTCCGCGCCGACCAGCACATGGAAGTAACAGACACCAGCCTCCTGCTCGGCGAGCAGGGCACGGTGCCGCTCGTCGAACCGCGCGAAGTAGTCATCGCCTCGGTCAGGGACGGACGCGGCGAAGTAAGCCCGGTTCTCCTGCTCGAAGGCGAGTAGCGCGGGGGCGTGGCCTGGGCGGAGCAGCTGTATCTCGGGCATGCACAGGAATATAGGCAACCCAACTGCCGCCCCGCTTCCCGGTTTTCCCTGCCGGCCTCGACTTGTGCGACGCACGCGTCGGCGAACGCACAGGGCGGTGCGTCTGCCCGAGATTCCGCAGGAGCCCCGCCGGACGGCGCCGATACCGACCCGACCACCCCGTCGTCGCGCCTTCCCCGACCGGCTTGAAGAGCGGGCATGCCGGCGCATCGCCCCCGCGCATGGCGCTCAGTGCTCCCAGGCCTGCGGGCCGCCGCCTCGCCACTCGATCCACTCGGCGCTCGACACGTCATCCGGTTCCACGTCCTCCAGACCGGCCGCCCGCAGGAACTCGACGATATCGATGATCGTGTACGCCATGCCGGCGAAGGAAGGGCCGACGCGGACGCGGCGGCCACCGTCCTCTGCGGGCGGGTACACGATCACCTGGGGCATAGCGCCACCGTCGCCCCGGCCGGGCTGTGCCGCATTCGGAGGGCAGCCGGACGGGTGGTCGTCGGGGAGAGCGTCCCTGGCCAGGCCGTGCACCTGCCGGGCGACCCGGAGCCGCCGCGGACGGCCGACCGTCCGCCCGGCTCCGCTCCCCGGGTGCGGACCAGAGTGCCCTCCCCCAGGGTGGGAAAGGCGTTCGCAGCCGATAAGAAGAGGTGGGAGGCAGTGGCCGACGTGGCGACCGACGATGAGCAGCGCGAAACCTGGGACACCTTCCGGGAACTGGTCAACATGACCCCGTCCGCCCTGGAGAGATGGCTGGCGACCGGCGAATCGCAGGCAGCGGGGCAGCACAAGGACGGCGGCGAATCGACCGGACATGCCTCGGGCCGGACCATCGTC
This sequence comes from Streptomyces sp. NPDC045022, assembly GCF_056432605.1. Taxonomy (NCBI): domain Bacteria; kingdom Bacillati; phylum Actinomycetota; class Actinomycetes; order Kitasatosporales; family Streptomycetaceae; genus Streptomyces; species Streptomyces sp. NPDC045022. The sequence continues at coordinate 205,331 of NZ_JBWKIR010000012.1, read as the reverse complement.
GAGATCCTGCGCAAGAAGAAGGGCGACCTCTCGGACGCGGACTACGCTCACATGCGTAGGGTCAGCGGCTACATCCGCCGCCATCTCGCCCAGCGGCCGTCGGCAGACGTGCGCGACACACGGTGGCGGCACTCGCTGATGAACTGGGGGCACGACCCCCTAGCCGGCGGTTGAGTTCGCAGGCCGTACTCCCCCCATCGGCAGGCGGCGGACGCACGTGCACACCGGCGGGTGGTGATGGCATCACAGGCGGAGTCGGGGGTACCCCGCTGAAGGAGGTCATGATGTTCGAGGCAGGCGATATTCGTGAATGGCGGGGCCACGACGTGGTGGACGCGGACGGCCACAAGATCGGCGTTCTGGAGTCGGTCTACGTGGACACTGTCACCGACCAGGCATTCTTCGCCACGGTGACCGTCGGCATGCCCACCCGTCGCCGCCTGGTGTTCGTCCCCCTGCCCGGTGCCACGGTCGGCCCGGGCTATCTGAAGGTCGCCCACAACAAGGACGTGGTCAAGAAGGCCCCGTCCATCGACACCGACGGCGAACTGCCCGCAGCGGAGGAGCCGGGTGTCTTCGCCCATTACGAGCTGGACTACGCAACGGGTGCCGGCGGCGAACGACGCCTCGCCCGCCGCTGACGCGCCGCAGCCGCCGGGAGATCCGATGGTCCTGTTCCTGTCCCTGATCCTCGTGGCCCTGGTCCTGGGCATCATCGGGTTCACCGTCCACGGCCTGTTCTACCTGCTGGTCATCGGTGCCGTCGTCCTCGTCGTCGATCTCGTCCATGCCGCGATGCGCTTCCGGCGAGGGGGGAGAAAGCACCGTATCCGCCGTTGACCCGGGCGCATCGCCACGCGGGCTCTGGGCGGCGGTCCGTCCGCACCACGCTGACCGGACAGGTCGGCTGGTTCGTCGCGATCGGCGTGGCCTCCACAGCGGCTCAGGCCCTGCTGTACTGGCTGCTGCGCCACTGGGCCCCTCCCCCGGAGGCCAATCTCGCCTCCCTCCTCGCCGTCACGGTCCTCAACACCGAGGCGAACAGGCGGCTGACCTTCCGCGGCGCTCCGGTCCGCGCCGTCCGGGCACATCTGGCGGCAGGCGCCCTGTTCGTCCTGGCATACCTGGTCACCACCGGGGCCGTCCTGCTCTTCCGTCAGTACCGGCCCACCGCCCCACCCGCAGCGGAGACCCTGGTGCTGGTACCCAGCTTCGCCCTGGTGACCGTGGTGCGCTTCACTCTGCTGCGACTCGTCGTCTTCGGACACCGCCGCCGCTGAGGCGCCCCCAGGTCCTGTCGTTCGGGTCAGGCCGGCTGTGAGGCGCGGCGCCTTTCAGCCGACCCTCGCCGGCCCAACCGGAGTCCGCCTGAGGAGGGATGGTGTCCCCAGATGCTGCAGGCTGGAGAGGACGTTCATGGCGCAGTGCTTGACGTCGTCCTCGTTGCCGGTGATCAGGCAGCCGCCGACGCGGCCGTAATAGGCGTACTGACCGCTTTCGTTGAGCGAGCTGGAGCACGCGTACAGCGATGTCGTGGTCCACCGCCGGTATGCCGTCGGCCTCCACTCCCTGCGCGTCCATGATGGCGGTGTTCCGGTCGATCAGCCCCTGGGTGCTGCTCGTCTCCGGCGAGCGCTTCAGGGTGCAGTTGATCACCAGCGCCCGTAGATCGTCGTACCGGGCCGGTGGTGCGTCGGTGGCGGGCGACGAAGCGGTCGCACGGTCCTCCCAGAGCCCAGCCGCCGCACGGTGCGCGGCGGCGCGTCGTCCACCGCCGGCCTGTGCGCCGACCGCGGCAGCCGCCACCGCGAGAACTCCGAACGGCCCCGCGTGGGCGTGGGGCGAGAGGACGGGGCGGGGCCGGCCTGCCGGAACGCCCTCCTGCGGATGGCTCGGGCATGAGCCCGGCCCGGTCCTGCGCGGAGCAGGACCGGGCCGGTTGTCTTCTCAGCGCCGTGTGCCGTGTGTCAGCCCTGGCGTGCCTTGAAGCGGGGGTTCTTCTTGTTGACGACGAAGACCACACCGCGGCGGCGCACGACCTGGGCGCCGGGCTTGGACTTCAGCGAGCGCAGTGACTTGCGCACCTTCATGGCTGGGTTCTCCTCGTACTCTGGTGCAGACGGCCGGTCAGCTGCGAGAGGCGGCGGGGCGGCGGCCGTAGCGGCGCTGGAAGCGTTCGATGCGGCCGGCGGTGTCCACGACCCGCGCGGTGCCGGTGTAGAAGGGGTGGCTGGCCGCGGAGATCTCCACGTCGATCAGTGGGTAGGTGTTGCCGTCCTCCCACTCGATCGTCTTCGACGCCGTCGCGGTCGAGGGGATCAGGAAGAGCGTGTCGGCCGCACGGTCGCGGAAGACGACCGGCCGGGACGCGGGGTGGATACCAGTCCTCATGGGGCTTGCCTCCTTGGTGCGGTTCTTGTGGAGGGCGGCGGTGCCGTTCAGCGTTCCTCGCGGAAGGGAACGTGCTTGCCGGCGACCGGGTCGTACTTGCGCAGGACGAGCCGGTCCGGGTCGTTCAGACGGTTCTTTCGCGTCACGTAGGTGACGCCGGTCCCTGCCGTCGACTTCAGCCTGACGACGGGACGCACGGCGTTGTGTGCCATGAGGTTCTCCCTTCACACGCCCTGTTTTGCCCAGGACATGTCATCCTTGGAAACAATGCGGGGCCCTGCGCCATTCCCGGTTCAGCCGAACGATCGTCCTCATGGGCGACTGGTGAGGCTCGGGGACACTGTTCCCTTCAGGACCACGGCGCCTATAACCGGCCGTACCCTCAGGGCATTCCCGAGCGCTCAGCGCATGGCGTCACGCCGTCCCGCGCGGCGGCTCCTGCCCTACCGGATCTGCCGCCAGAGGGCACCGGGCTCTTCATCCTGAGGGTGCCGGCGCAGCTGATCCGTCCGCTGCCGGACGGGTGACGGCTCACCGGGTGAACTCCGGCGAGGGGACGGCACGCCACCGCGCCCCGTGCGTACACCCGGCCTCCTCTTCCGTGCGGGGTGTCCTCGGCAGCGGCATGCACCCAGGGGTCTGTCAACACGGCTGAGCAGGGGGGACGGCAACGGCGGGTGGGAGCGGCCCAGCCACGCTATAGCAGAGGTATGAGACGGTCCCGTACAGCGTCGTGTGCGTCCGCCTTCTTCGTCGCGGCCGCCTGCGCCTTCGCCGGCCCCGCGACGGCGCCGGCGGCGCCCAGCAGAGCGGGGGTGGACTATGTGGCCCTCGGTGACTCCTACTCGGCCGGTGTCGGCGCCGGCAGCTACCTCGCCTCGGGCACGGACTGCAGGCGCAGCAGCCTGGCGTACCCCGTCCTGTGGGCCGCGACCCATGCCGCGTCGTTCAGCTTCACCGCGTGCAACGGCGCCGGGACCAGCGAGGTCATGGCAGAGCAGCTCGGCCCGCTCAGTCCCCGTACCGACCTGGTCAGCATCAGCGTCGGTGGCAGCGACTCGGGCTACGCCCGCGTCATGGCGACCTGCGTACTGCCGGGCACCACCGCGTGCATGTCCGCCATCGCCCGTGCCCACTCCGCCATGGACGGGACTCTCCCGGCCGACCTCGACCGTCTCTACTCAGCCATCCGGAACAAGGCACCCGCCGCCCGCGTCGTGGTGCTCGGCTATCCGCACTTCTACCAGCTCCACGGCGCCTGCCGGGGCGGCCTGCACGACACGGAGAGAGCCGCGCTCAACGAGGCCGTGGACCATCTGAACAGCGTGATCGCCAAGCGTGCCGCCGACCACGGGTTCACGTTCGCCGACGTCCGGACGGCCTTCGCCGGGCACGAGATCTGTTCATCCAGCCCCTGGCTGCGCAGCGTCGACTGGCTGAATCTCATCGAGTCGTACCATCCCACGGCATCCGGGCAGTCCCTGGGCTACCTCCCTCTCCTCACCAACGCGGCCTGACCAACGCCCGCGTACCGCGACAGCAACCGGCGATCTTGGGCACTCGTAGAGAGTGATCTTCGTTGTCGCTGTCCAGGAGGAAAGCCAGCATGGCCATACCGGTGCGCCCCGTTCGACATGTGAACCGCGACCGACGCTTCGATCTGCGAACGACCACCCTGTTCTTCCTCCTGCTCGCGATCATCCTGTGCGTCGTGGGGTTTCTGGCGCGTACCGCGGCGGCTGTCGTCGAACGCCGCCCGCTGTGGGCCGGTGCACTGGTACTGCTCGGCATCGCGGCCGCCCTGATGTTCCGGTCCAGGTGGCGCCGCTTTTCCGCCGCGAAATGCGCGCGGCGGGCCGCCCGGGCCCTGGAGGCAGCGGCCGAGACGGCGTCCGACAGCCTCCGCGCCACGGCGGCGGACGAAGCGGTTCCCTCCGCCGTGGGGATCGGCGCGCCGACCGACCCGCTCGCCGACGCCGCGCCGGCGGGCCCGGGCTGCGGTGCGTTCCTGCGCCCGGAAGCGACACAGGCCACCACCGTGCCGCTGGACTTGGGCGAGGAGCAGACCGTTCCCCTCGACCACGTCATCGACTACGCCGAACTCGACCCCGACGGTTTCGAGCAAGCCATAGCCGGCCTTTGCGCCCGTGATGACTGCCGGGAAGTGGAAGTGGTGGGCGGACCCGGCGACTTGGGGGCGGACGTCACTGCGGTCACCTCGGACGGGCGGCGCGTGATCATCCAGTGCAAGCATTACGGTGCTGCCAACAAGGTCGGCTCGCAGGACATGCAGCGTTTCGGGGGGACCTGCTTCACCGTCCACGAGGCCGATGTCGCAGCGGTCGTCACGACGAGCGACTTCACCGCTCCCGCTCTCGAGTACGCGGGTCAGTGCGGAATCGTGTGCGTCAACGGCCAGGAACTGGAGGCGTGGTGTCGCGGCACGGGCCCAAGTCCCTGGGACCGAGCGGACATCGAGCCCTGACCGGCATCAGCATCCGGTGCTGTCCGGGTCAGCGGTCCGGGGCTGTCTCGCGTACCGGGTGGCCGCCGCCGGAAAGCGTACGACCGGCCCGGTCGCAGGTCGGCTGTACGAAATCGGCTTCTTCACTTCGTGGGGCTGAGACCGGGGATGCTGCCGGGGCGGCTCCCCCGGCACACGTGCCGAACCGGGAGGGCCTGAGCCGGGTCGGTCCCCAGGGTCGGCGACCCGGCCTGAGACCGGAGTTCCCCGTCCCCGGGTATCGACACACCGCCCGGCCCCAAGGCGAAGGCGACGATCGGCGCGGCGCCCGTCAGCGTGCCGTCCCCCGCCATGCTGGGCCGTGCCGTGCCGGCAACCGGGTAGGACCGAGAGGTGCGGCGGCTGGTGCCATCGTGCGTCACATGCGGGCGAGGATCTCCGCCTTCTTGGCGCTGAACTCCTCCTCGGAGAGGATGCCGGCTTCCCGCAGCTGTGCAAGCTGCTGAAGCTGCTCGACGGGCGTGACGGTCTGCGGCGCCGGCGGCGCGGGCGGCGCCGGGGAAGGGGCAGCGGCGGGGGCCTGACCAGGGACCGGGTGCTTGCCGAGGATCAGATCGGTGAGCAGCGACTAGATGCCCGGAGCGGCGTCGTGCGGCACACGCGACCCGCGCGCGCCCGGTGTCGGGCCCCGGCCAAAAGGACCTCCTGCTCCAGGGACCGTGTCAGGCGGGGGCGTTGTGCGGGGTGTCCCGGAGGGCGATGCGGGCGGTGATGCGTTTGCCGACCGGCTCACGCTGGGCTTCGAAGCCCTGGGCGACGGCCATCACGATCTCCAGACCGTGCTGGCCCACCCGGCCGGCATCAGCGGCACGGGCCACCGGCAGCACCGGATCGGAGTCCCACACCGCCACCTCGACCATGCCACCGGCGATCCGCAGGTCCATCAGCACCGGGCCGGGCGCGTACTTGCGGGCGTTGGTGACCAGCTCACTGACCACCAGCTGGGTCAGGTCCGCAGCACGCTGCGAGACGGACAGTCCGTGTTCGGTCCGCACCCGAGTGAGGAAGCCGAGGGCCAGATGGCGCGCCTCGGCAATGCACGTGCCGTCCCCGTCCAGCGCGACCGTGGTTCGAATCGGCTGCCCGCCGGGCGCCGTTGTGTCCTCACCCAAGGTCTGATTCCATCAAGTCCGCCTTTGCTCCCGCGTACCACCCGCGCGTACCCGCCCATCAGCTGGTGACGCCTGCGCCCCTCGATTGGTTCCGCCACATAACGGCATCACCCGTACCATGCGGGCAGCACTCCGGGTGAGGATCTTGGTGTGCCAGTATCACCGACACGGCTGAGGGAGAAAATGGCGGACACCGAAAACGCTGAACAGCCCGGCCGGCTGTCGGTCGTCACCACGACCACCGAGGGCATCCACGTCCTGACTCCGGCCGGAGAGATCGACCACCACACCGGCGAGACACTGCGTGACGCCCTGGACATCGGCGTCCCTCGGCCCCGCATCGTGGTCGACCTGCACCAGGTGACCTTCATGGACTCCAGCGGCATCAACATCTTCATCGCCGCCCACCGCGCCCTCACCGAGGCCGGTGGCTGGCTGCGCCTGGCCGCACTGACCGAATCCGTCCTGCGCACGATCCAGATCGTCGGTGTCGACGCCGTCATCGACTGCCGCCCCACCCTCCGTCAAGCCCTCGGCAACTGACGGCTCCCCCGGTCGGACCCTGCCCCGGCCGTCTGAGACGGGGGTTGCCGCTGTCCATCGGCCGCGCCCGACGGTGACGGCTCGGGGAGCAGGACGGCCGTGCGCACAGGCACTTGATCTTCTACGGCGGAGAGCCGCCGCGGGTGCACGACTGCCCCCGCGGGCCCTGACGAGAGGGGCAGTGGAGGCGTCCGGACGGGCAGCCGGGCCGCCCCCTCCCCCGCTGTGCGGGCGCGCCGATCGACCGGCAGCGGCCGGACGGTGGGCCGCGGACGCGTCTCACTCCCGGTCGGCTCACGCCCCGGACGTACGGCGGCGGTCATCGGACGGCGGCATCGGGGGGACGTTCCCGAAGCGCGCCGTAGGCGATGAAGTACGCGGGCAGGCGGCGCGTCCACCGGGACCCGGCGAACAGGCGCGCGACGCGCTCGGCCCGCTCGGCACTGCCGAAGGGGGGTCGGCCCTGCAGGACGGGCGCGATGAAGCGGGCGTGGGCCATGCGCTGGAGCGTCTGGGTGGTGACCGTGATGGGACCACGGCGGCGCTGCACACCGCGCACGTCGCGCAGGCGCACGGTGCCGCCGCGCAGCGGCTCGGCCAGGTGGCGGGCGGCGGCCACGGCGTCCTGGACGGCGAGGTTGATGCCGATGCCGAAGACGGGGGACATCGCGTGTGCCGCGTCGCCGATGCACAGCAGGCCGGGGCGGTGCCAACGGCGCAGGCGGTCCAGGCGTACGTCCAGGAGCTTGACCTCGTCCCACGAGCGCAGGGCGTGCGTGCGGTCGGTGAGCCAGGGGACCGCGGTGGCGAAGTCGGCCAGGAAACGGTCCAGCCCGGCGGCACGACGCTGAGGGTCGGTGCCCTTGGGGATGAGTGCGGCGCACTGCCAGTACTCGCCGCGATCGATCATCGCGGTCAGGAACCGGTCACCCGCGCTGCCGACGAGACCCCGCGGGTCGCCTTCGTGGCGCGGCAGCCGGAACCACCAGGCGTCCATCGGACAGGTGAAGCGGCGCAGTCCCAGTTCCGGCCGGGAGCGGGCCAGTGATCCGCGGCCGTCGCAGGCCACGGTGAGAAGGGCGCGCACTTCGCCGGTGCGGCCGTCGGAGGTGCGGTAGCGCACCCCGGTCACGCGTCCGGATTCCATCAGGAAGGAGGTCGCCTCGGTACCCATCCGGAGGTCGAAGGACGACTCGCGCCGGGCCTCGTCCGCGAGCAGGTCCAGCAGGTCCCATTGGGGCACCATCGCCACGTAGTTGTAGGGGCCGCGCAGCACGGCCAGGTCCGCGACCGTGACCGCTGAGCGGCCGGCTCCCACCGGCAGCTGGATGGTGCGCACCCGCCGCTGCGGCAGCCCGGCGAAGCGCTCGGCCAGGCCCAGGTCGTCCAGGAGCGCAAGGGTGGAGGGGTGGACGGTGTCGCCGCGGAAGTCGCGCAGGAAATCGGCGTGTTTCTCCAGTACCGTCACCGCGACGCCGGCCCGGGCCAGCAGCAGGGCGAGCACCATGCCCGCGGGGCCGCCGCCCACTACACAGCACGTGGTCCGTTCCATGGCAGTCCTGCCCTTCCTCGCCGAGAGAGCAGTAATTCCTCGCTTGATGAATATCATACGCCCCGGCCGGGTCCGCCGGGCGGCGGAACATGCCGCCGAGTGGCGCAATCACCGGTGTGCCGCGGCCCGGCGAAGCAGGCTGGAGATCTTGTCGGCCGTGTGACAGGAGTCCGGTGTGCGAAGGCCGCGTCAGCCGAACCGTCAGGCATGGTGTCCTCCTGCGTGCCACGCCCTCCGGGCCGCGGCGCGCAGGGGCGCGGGATGAGGCACGGGCGTACCGGTCGGCCCGAGGCCGCCATCGCCGTGCGGACACAACTGCCCGCGCCCCCGGCGTGGACGCGCTGGCTGCCGGTCCTTTACGTCGTGGCGCTCCTGCTGATCGAACCCGTGACGCCCGCGGACTGGCCGGTGAGCTTCGCCCTGATCGCCGTGCCGCTGCTGACCGCTTTCACCCACGGGCCCGTCGTGGTCGCCGGCGCAACGGTGTTCTCCGTCCTCTTCGAGGGAGTTCTGGCCGGTACGCCCTGCTGTGCCGGCCGGTCCGTCGGCTATCTGTGGGACCGCCACTACGTGGCCTCCTACATCTGCACCGCCCTGGTGGGCGCCCTCGGCACGGTCCTGGCCGCTCACCGGACCCGCCGTGAGCGCACGCTCGCCGACGTGCGCTTCGTGGCCGAGATCGCGCAGCGCGTCCTGCTCAGACCGGTCCCCCACCGGATCGGCGACCTCCTCCTGGAGAGCCTCTATCTCTCCGCCGCCGCGGAGGCACGCATCGGTGGCGATCTCTACGAGGCCGTCCCCACCCGGTACGGGGTCCGGCTGCTCATCGGTGACGTCCGCGGCAAGGGACTGCTCGCCGTCGAGACCGCCGCCGCCCTGCTCGGCGCGTTCCGTGAGGCGGCGCACGACGAGCCCGATCTGCCCGCCCTGGCGGACCGTGTGGAGACCAGCATGAACCGCAGGGCGACGCGTCTCGGCGGAACCGAGCTGGGCGAACGGTTCGTCACCGCCGTCTTCGCCGAGATCCCCGCTGCCGGTCACCTCGTCCGCGTCGTCAACTGCGGCCACCCTCCCCCACTCCTCGTCCGCCCCGACGAGGTACGCGAACTGGACAAGGGGAGGTCGGCTCCGCCGTTGAACCTCGGCATGCTCGTCGGCGACCCGTATCACGTCGACGTCTACGACTTCCGCCCCGGCGACCAGCTCCTGCTGTACACGGACGGCATCACGGAGGCGCGGGACGCGGCGGGTGTCTTCTACCCCCTTGTCCAGCGGCTGCGTTCCTGGGGCTCGCTGCCGCCCCACGAGCTGCTGGAACGGCTGCACAACGACCTGCTGTCCTACAGCCACGACCGCCTGCAGGACGACATCGCGGCGCTCGCCGTCTGTCTGCCGGCCGGCGAGCCGCCGGCACCGTCCGCGTCGGTGGCCGGATGAACGCCGTCCCGGGGGTGGGTGGTTCCCGCGCACCCCGGTGCGGGCAGCACGGTCCGGACCGGATCAGAAGGCCGTCCGGGCGAACCATCTGTCGAGGACCGCGACCTCTCCCGAGACGTCGAAGGCGGGCTCGCGGTAGGACCGCCGGCCGTAGAGCAGCTGCAGGAGACCTGCCGCCTGTCCTCGCACCGCCACCGTGGGGCGCTCGGATTCCGCGTGCTCGCTGCCTGCCGGTGGAAGCAGCCGGAAGCCGTCCTGCTCCAGCCGTACCCGCCACTCCTCGCCGGTCGCGCCACCGGAGTCCGTGCACTGGAACGCGATGATCTCCCCGTCGCCGCGCAGCTTGTTCACGTCCGGAGCGAAAAGACCCGCGTAGGGCAGGTTGACGAGGAACTCGTCCACGCCGTCCGCCGCCAGGGCGGGGTCGATGTCCGATTCCCGGCCGACGGCCCGCTCGGCGTCCACCCGGTGGACCAGCGTCTCGAAGAGCATCCGGCGGGCCCAGAACCGCGCGTGCTGGTCCTCGCCCCATGCCCACATCGCCGCCCGCGGATCCGTGGCCCCCAGTACCGCCGCCACATCGGAGACTCCGGCCGCCACCCAGTCGGCATGGTCCCGCGGGTCGTCCGGCAGCCCCAGATCCAGGTCACGGTTGCGCGGAGGCTCCTGCACCAGTCGGGTCAGCAGCGTGCAGAACCAGCGCTGCAGCGCTCCCACGTGCCGGGTGAGATCGGCCAGCGTCCAGTCCGGGCAGGCGGGCACGGCACGCGCGGGGTCGGCGCCCTTGACCGCCTCGGCGAAACGCAGGGTCTCGCGGGCGATGGCCTCACGGTAGGTGTCGTACGGCAGAGGATGCCCCGCCCTGCTTGTCGCTGCCATCAGCTGCCGCCGTTCCGTGCTCGGTGGATGTTCGCCTGCTCAGTGTGGATGCTGGAGTCCACTCGAAGGCAAGTCCGCACTCTCGTCCCCGGGCTCAGGCGATCTCCTGTTCGGCCCAGATGATCTTTCCGTCGCCCGTGTACCGGGCGCCCCAGCGGTGGGCGAGCTGGGCGACCAGGAAGAGGCCGCGACCGCCTTCGTCCGTGCTCCGGGCGTGCCTGAGCCGGGGAGCCGTGCTGCTGGCGTCGGCGACCTCGCAGGTCAGGCGGGCGTCGCGGAGGAGCCGAAGGCGGATGGGGGGTGTGGCGTAGCGGATCGCGTTGGTGACGAGTTCGCTCACGATGAGTTCCGTCGTCATGACCAGCTCCCCGAGACCCCAGTCCTCGACCTGGCGAGTGGCCCGGGTGCGCATGTCACCGACAGCGGCCGGGTCGACGGGCACCTCCCAGGAGGCGACGCGGTCGGACCCCAGGACGCAGGTACGGGTCAGGAGCAGGGCGATGTCGTCGGGCTGCGGCGCGGGCACGAGTCGCCGCACGGCGGACGTGCACAGCGTGCCGAGGTCCTCGTCGGTGCGGGCGAGGACCTCCCGGAGCCGGGACATGCCCTGTTCCATGTCGTGCTCGCCTCCCTCGACGAGTCCGTCGGTGTAGAGGCCGAACAGGCTGCTCTCGGCCAGCTCGATCTCGGTGGCCTCGAACGCCATTCCGCCCAGCCCGAGCGGGGGCCCGGCGGGAATCTCCGGGAAGTAGGCGTGTCCGTCGGGTGCCACGACGACGGGTGGTGGGTGCCCGGCCCGGGCCATCGCGCACCGGCCGGTGACCGGGTCGTAGACGGCGTAGAGACAGGTCGCGCCGATGAAGGTGGCCGCCCCGGCGGCGGTCTCCTCGTCGGTGAGCCGGAGCACGAGGTCGTCGAGGTGGGCGAGCAGCTCGTCGGGAGGCATCTCCATGTCGGCCAGGGTCTGGACGGCGGTGCGCAGCCGTCCCATGCTCGCCGCCGCGGTGATGCCGTGTCCCACCACGTCCCCGACGACGAGGCCCACCCGGGCGCCCGACAGGGGGATCACGTCGAACCAGTCGCCGCCGACACCGCCCGACGGGTCCGCCGGCAGATAGGAGGAGGCCACCTCCAGTGCGGTGCCGCCCGTCAGGGCAGGCGGCAGCAGGCTGCGCTGCAAGGTGACCGCTGCCGTGTGCTCCCTGCTGTAACGGCGGGCGTTGTCGACACACACCGCCGCTCGGGCCACCAGTTCCCGGGCCAGCAGGACGTCGTCGGGTCCGAAGGAGACCGGGTTGAGCGACCGGGCGAACGTGGTGAGGCCGAGCGCGGTGTTCCGGGCCCGCATCGGTGCGGCGATGAGGGAGTGCAGGCCGAACTCGCGGATGCGTTCCGCCCGCACGGGTTCCCGGGCGACCCACAGTTCGTCGGACGGATCGAGCACCGGGATGAGCAGCGGATCGCCGTCGATGAGCAGGTTCACGTCGTGGGGCGGCGGGACGAAGTCGACCCTGTCCCCGATTCCGGCCACGGCCTCGGGGCAGCCCTCGCGTACCGAGCGCATCCCCGCGCGCCGCATCACGGGCCCGGCGGGTGCGGGCCCCGCGTCGGTGAGCCACGCTCCGTGCCCCTCGGGACTGAGCACGGGTTCCAGCAGGTCGACGATGACGAAGTCCGCGAAACGGGGGACGGCGAAGTCGGCGAGTTCCTGAGCCGTCCGCATCACGTCGAGCGTCCTGCCGATGCTGGTGCCTGCCTCATTGACCAGCGACAGCAGCTGGCGGGCGTTCCAGCGCTCGGTGACGTCCAGGACCATGTAGCAGACGCCGGTGGTGGCGCCGTCCGCGTCCACGAGAGGGAAGAACGAGGTCGAGTAGGCGTGCTGGCGGTGCGGGTCGGCCCAGCTCCACCCCACGTACTCGTAGTCCGTCACCGGCACTCCCGTCGCGAGCACCTTGCGCATCAACCCCTCGAGGGTCTCCCCCTGCAGTCCGGGCAGCAGCTCGCTCAGCCGCCGTCCGAGCCGCTGCTCACGGGGCACCCCGCCGAACCGCTCCAGGGTGTCGTTCAGCCAGACGTAACGCAGCTGAGGGTCCATGACGGCCATGCCGACCGGCGAGCGGGTCAGGAACCCGTCGAGGACGGACTGGCCCATCGCCCACTGTGGCTTCTGTTCGCGTGCCGACACCAGGAAGCACTGGTCGGCACCGATACGGAAGGACGCCGAGACCCGCAGATGGACGTCGAGAGGGTGGCCGTCACGGTGCCGTACGGTGATCAGCCCGCTCCAGCCGTTCCCGGCACGGCACCGCTCCGCGATGCCCGCGACCCGTACCGGATCCTCGGGCATGGCCAGCAGACCAACGACCGAGCCGCCGACGACCTCCGGCGCCGGATAGCCGAACAGTGCTTCGGCGCTGCGGGTCCAGCCGATCACGACGCCGTTTTCCGAAATCACCGCGGCCGCGTCGGTGGACGCGTCGAAGAGACCACCCGGTCCCGCGGACGTGAATGCGGCGATACCGTTGCTCGCAGATTCCATCAGCTCCACCCATATACCACTATGGGCCTGATAGGCCTTACATTCCTGATGTACATGTTCCCGGTGTGCGCGGGGCCGGCAGCCGATGCAGAGGCGGCGCCGTCGGCCCCGCGTGCGGCAGGGGCCGCCGCGGCTCGCAGCGCGGGGGCCGGCGCTCTGCGGTTGGGTACGCGGAGCACCGGAGGGAGCATGGAAGAGACCGGTCCTCAGCACGCAGACGCGCGGCCGGGGCGACGTCGACCGCCAGGTCGGCCGAACCGGCCGGTGGAGGTGCATCCGGGATGGCAGTGGACTCCTTCGAGACCGGCCATGACGGGCAGCGGCCCGAGCTGCCCCGGCCGACCGGCCTGCTGGACGTGCTCAGCGTGGCCGCGGTGGCCCTGGACACCCGTGGGCGTGTGGTCTTCTGGACCCCGCAGGCAGAGGAACTCTTCGGCTACACCGCACAGGAGGCCCTCGGCAAGCACGCGGCACGCCTGCTCATCCACCCCGAGCATCTGCAGGCCGTGACGAGTCTGTTCGAGGAGGTGCTGGAGACCGGCCGGGGCTGGGCCGGCGCGTTTCCCGTGCGGCACAAGGACGGCAGCAGCCGCCTGACGGAGTTCCGCACCATGCGGCTGCTGGACGACCTCGGAGACGTCTACGCCCTGGGCATCGCGGCCGACCACACGCTTCTCCAGCGCGTCGAGACCGACCTGGCCCTGTGCGAGCGGCTCATCAACCAGTCCCCCATCGGTCTGGCCCTCATGGACCCCGACCTGCGGTATCTGCTGGTCAACCCGGCACTGGAGCGCATCGACGGCATCCCCGCCGAGGACCACATCGGCCGCCACCTCCGGGAGACCTTGCCCTTCCCGGACGTCGACACCGTCGAGTCCGCCCTGCGTCAGGTGCTCACCACCGGTACGCCCCTGCTGGACCAGTACCATGTGGGCCGCCCCCCGGCCGATCCCGACCACGAGCACGCCTGGTCGCTGTCGTTCTACCGCCTGGAGGATCCCGGTGGCCGGACCCTGGGCGCGGCCGCCTCGGTCGTCGACGTCACCGAACGGCACCGCGCGGCAGGCGAGGCCGACCGGGCGCGGCGGCGCCTGGCGCTCATCGCCGATGCCTCCACGCGGGTCGGCACCACGCTGGACGTACAGCAGACCGCCGACGAGCTGGCCGAGATCGCCGCCCCGGCGCTGGCCGACGTGGTGGCCGTGGACGTCCTCGACTCCGCGCTGGCCTGCCGTCGCATGCGCCGGCCGGACAACGGCCCGGAGATCTTCCGGGCCCTCGCCCTGAAAGCCGCCCACCCCACCGTGGCACTGGACGCCGCCGACCCGCCCGGTGACCTCGCGGCCTATGAGGGTGACCGCCTGGTCACCTTGTGCGTCCACACCGCTCGGCCGGTCCTCGTCCGCCATGTCGGGGCGCGCGATCTGCCGCGCATCGCCCGGGACGCCGAGGCCGGCAGCCTGCTGGCCCGCGCCGGCGTCCACTCGTATCTCGCGGTGCCGTTGATCGCCCATGGTGAGGTGATCGGCGCCCTCGATCTCAAGCGCACCCACAACCCGGCCCCGTTCGACGAGGACGACGTCATCCTGGCCGGGGAACTGGCCGGCCGTGCTGCCGTGGCCATCGACAACGCACGCTGGTTCCAGAGTGTCCGCAACACCGCGCTCACCCTCCAGCGCAGCCTGCTGCCCGACCACTCGCGGCACCACACGGGCCTGGAGGTCGCCTCCCGATACCAGCCCGCGCAGGCCACCAGCGAGGTCGGCGGGGACTGGTACGACGTCATCCCGCTGGCCGACGACAAGACCGCCCTCGTGGTGGGCGACGTCATGGGCAACGGTATCGACGCCGCCGCCACCATGGGCCGGCTGCGCACCGCCACGTGTGCCTATGCCGAACTCGACCTCGCGCCCGGCGAGGTGCTCCAGCACCTGGACAAGGTCACCTGCGATCTGGAGCACTACATCGTCACCTGCCTGTACGCGGTGTACGACCCCCGTACCGGACGGTGCACCATCGCCAACGCCGGACACATGCCGCCCGCCCTCGCACGCCCCGGTGACACCCCCAGGCTCCTCGAACTGCCCCCGGCGGCCCCGCTGGGCGTCGGCGGCATCCGGTTCGAGGCCACCACGCTGGAACTGCGCCCCGGTGATCTGCTGGTCCTCTACACCGATGGCCTCGTCGAGACCCGCCAGCACCCCATAGACGACCGCCTGAACGTCCTGCTGAGCTTCCTCGACGAGCCCCACCGGCCGCTCGAGGAGACCTGCGACATGCTGCTGCACGGGCTGCGCCATCACGACGACCAGGACGACGTGGCCCTGCTCATCGCGCGGGCGCTGTAGGTGGTGGCGTGCACCGCGGTCGGCACACCGGGAAGTGATCCCACGAGCAGCGACCGCGCCACGTCCTGAAAGTGCCGCCGCGATCTCTTGACGGTCCCTGGCAACTCTCATACGTTGCGACCGCACGCCGGAATTGAAACGTTTCAACCAGCTCTTCACTGTCCGCGTCCGCCGCCCGGCCGAGCCGTCCCGCTTCGCCCGACCCGAGTGAAGGAGTACTCCGTTGGCACGTCAGCCCTCCCCCCGGCTCACCCAGCCCGCACGACCGACCGCCGCTCAGCCGCCGCCACTTCCCCGGCGCGGGATCGGCGTTGGCCGCGGGCGCCCTCGCCGCGGGAACCGCCGGCGCGCTCGCCGGCCGTGCCTGCCCGCGCGGGCAGGTGCCCGGGACCGGCCGCCTACACCGCGAGCCAGGCCGCGTGGTCGGGCGGCAGCAGGCCGCCCTCGACTCGGCCGCTCGACAGCAGGACCGAGGTGTGGGCGGGCAGCCGGTACGCCTCGGCCGAGAGGTTGACCACGCAGACGAAGCCGGGGTCACGGCCGAAGGCCAGGACTCCCTCGGGCGCGTCCAGCCAGGTCAGGGTGCCGTCGCCGAGCGCGGGGTGCTCGCGGCGCAGGCGCAGGGCGCCGCGGTACAGCTCCAGCATCGACGTCTCGTCCCCGGTCTGCGCCGCCACGCTCAGCTCACCCCACCCGGCGGGCTGCGGCAGCCAGGGCGCGCCGGTGGCGTCGTCGGGGCTGAAGCCGTACGGTGCGGCCTTCCCGGACCACGGAATGGGCACACGGCACCCGTCGCGGCCCCGGTCGGTGTGTCCGGACCGCTCCCAGACGGGGTCCTGGAGCACGTCCTCGGGCAGGTCCTCGACCTCCGGCAGCCCCAGCTCCTCACCCTGGTAGACATAGGCCCCGCCGGGCAGGGCGAGCATGAGCAGGGCCGCCGCGCGGGCGCGCAGGGTGCCCAGTTCCAGGTCCAGGGGGCCTTCGGGACGGTACGGCTCGTTCGCGGTCCATCGCTTGACCGCCTTGCGGCCGTAGCGGCTCGGGTGGCGCATGACGTCGTGGTTGGACAGCACCCAGGTGGCCGGCGCGCCCACGGCGCCGAGCATGGCGAGCGAGTCGTCGATGACCGCGCGCAGCTCCTTCGCACCCCAACTGGACATCAGGAAGTCGAAGTTGAACGCGGTGTGCAGGCCGTCCTCCCGGACGTACGCGGCGAGCCGTTCGGGCGTGTCGGCCCAGGCCTCGGCGACGAACGACCGGTCACCGGGGAACTCGTCGGCCACCCTGCGCCAGGCGCGGTAGATGTCGTGGACCTCGTCCCGGTCCCAGTGCGGGTGATCGACGTGCTGCCGGGGCCGCTCGTCCGCGGCGTCCCGGGAGGCGAGGGGACCCAGCACCGCCGGCTCCTGGCGGGGCGGCAGGTCGGGCAGTTCGGGGTGCTTGACGAGTCCGTGGGCGACGTCGATGCGGAACCCGTCGACACCCCGGCTGAACCAGAAGCGCAGGATGGATTCGAACTCGGCGCGCACATCGGGGTGTTCCCAGTTGAGGTCGGGCTGCTGCGGGGCGAACAGGTGCAGGTACCACTCGCCGTCGGGCAGCCGGGTCCAGGCCGGCCCGCCGAAGCAGGAGACCCAGTCGTTGGGCGGTTCGGTGCCGTCGCTTCCGCGGCCGGGCCGGAAGACGTACCGCTCGCGTTCCGGGCTGCCGGGTCCGGCGGCCAGGGCCGCCTGGAACCAGGCGTGCTGGTCGGAGGTGTGGTTGGGCACGATGTCGGGAATGACGCGGATCCCGTGCCGGTGCGCTTCCTCGATGAGTCGCTCGGCCTCGGCGACGGTGCCGAACAGCGGGTCGATCGCGCGGTAGTCCGCCACGTCGTAACCGTGGTCCGCCATCGGCGACTTGTACCACGGGTTGATCCAGATGGCGTCGACACCGAGCGACTTGAGGTACGGCAGGCGGGAACGGATGCCGGCGATGTCACCGACTCCGTCACCGTTCGCGTCGGCGAAACTGCGGATGTAGACCTGGTAGATGACGGCGCTGCGCCACCACGGTGCGGTGCGGGACATGGTGTGGATGAGTCCTTCGCGAGTCTCGGACAGTGCGGTGTCTACTTGGCTGCGCCGGCGGTGAGTCCGGCGACGATACGGCGCTGGAAGAGCAGCACCATGACCACCAGAGGGACGGTGACCAGGACGCCCGCCGCCATCTGGCTGCCGAACGGGGTCTCGAACTGGGTGGCGCCGGAGAACTTGGAGATGGCGACCGGTGCCGTCTGCATGGCGGACTTGTTCGTCATCGACAGGGCGATGAGGAACTCGTTCCAGGCGGCGATGAAGGTGATGATCGCGGTGGTGAAGATGCCCGGCGCGGCCAGCGGGATGATGATCCTGCGGAACGCCTGACCGCGGGTGCAGCCGTCGATCATGGCGGCGTGCTCCAACTCGTCCGGCATCTGCCGGAAGAACGTGGTGAGGTTCCACACGGCCAGCGGCAGCGCGAACGACATGCTCGGCACGATCATGGCCTGGTAGGTGTTGATCCAGCCGATGTCCGTGAACAGCTTCAGCAGCGGAACCACGATCGACACCACCGGGAACATCGAGGTGGCGATGATCAGTGTCAGGATCAGCCGCTTGAAGCGGAAGCTGAGCCGGGCCATCGCGTAGGCGGTGAAGGTGGCCAGCACCAGCGCCACCACGGTGGTGACGCCCGCCACGATCAGGCTGTTGAGCAGCGCCCGCGTGAACCCCTGGGACGGGTCGAACACCGCTCGGTAGTTCTCGAACGACACCCGGGTGGGAAACAGCGAGGTGTCGAAGATGTCGGAGGTGCGCCGGAGGCTGGAGACCAGCATCCAGTAGAAGGGGGCCAGGCAGTAGGCCACTACCGCCGCGACACCCACGTACAGCAGACGGTCGCGCCATTTCGTCGACAGGGTCATGCCGTCACCTCCGTGCGGCGCGGGGTCGCGAAGCGCCGGCGCCTGATCGCCTTCCGGGCACCGCCGTCCCCGACGAGGTCCGCGCCCAGCAGCCGGACGAAGGCGAGCGCGATGAGGAGGACGTAGAGGAAGAGGATCACCGCGTAGGCGGAGGCCGGACCGAAGCGGACGTTGGACGCCTCGTTCTGCGCGAGCATGGACAGGGTCTCCACCGAGGTCTTCTGCGCGCCGACGAGGATGTAGGGGAGGTCGAACATCCGCAGCGCGTCCAGGCACCGGAACAGCACCGCCACCAGCAGCGCGGGTCTCACCAGCGGCAGGGTGATGTGCCAGAAGCGGTGCAGCGCGCCGGCTCCGTCGATGCGGGCGGCCTCGTAGACCTCCTTGGGGATCACCTGCAGGCCGGCCAGGACCAGCAGCCCGATGAAGGGGGCGGTCTTCCACACCTCGGCGACGACGACCGCGACCTTGGCGTGGAAGCCTTCGGTGGTCCACAGGATCTGGTGGCCGAGCATGGCGTTGGCGATGCCGTTGCTGTTGAAGATCCACCGCCACAGCAGACCGGAGATGGCTGTGGGCACCGCCCAGGGGACGAGGATGCCGGCCCGCACCAGGGCCCTGCCCCGGAACGCCTTGTGCATGATCAGTGCCATCGCCACACCGATCACCGTCTCCAGTCCCACCGTGACGACGGTGAAGACGGTGGTGTTCCAGAAGGCGTTCCAGAACCGGTCCCCGGCGGCGCCGAAGACGTCGGTGTAGTTGCGCAGCCCGACGAACGGCTCGGTGGTGCGGATGAATCCGGTCTTCGGGTCCACGCCCTTGGTCCCGTACAGCGACTGGCGCACCGCCATGAGCGTCGGGTAGAGCACCACGATCGTCAGCACCAGGAGCGTCGGCGAGACCAGCAGGGCCGCCATCCGGCCCGAACCGGTGGTCGCCCGGGTCCGGCGGCGCGCGATCACGGGTGCGGACCGCTGCCGGGAAGCACTGCCGCGTTGACGCACTGCGGTGTCGGGCGGGATCGTCGTGTCGGCCATGACCCGCTCCTCACTGCGCCGTGGAGTTCTGCAGGGCGCTCTGCAGGTCCTCGAGTGCCTGCGCGCTGCTCTTGCCGCCGGTCAGCGCGGCGTACGCCTCTCGCTGGATCGCCGAGGTCACGTCGCCGTACTGGACGACCCGCGGACGCGGCACGGCGCGCAGGATGGACTGCTTGAGGACCGGCAGGTACGGATACCGCTTCACCAGTGACGCCTCGTCGTACAACTGCGCGTACGGCGGGGCGAGGGAGCCGTCCTTCAGGAATGTGCTCGCGCTGTCCTCGCTGCTGAAGAACCGCATGAAGTCCAGCGCCGTGGCCTTGTTCTTGGCGTAGGTCGACAGGGCGAGGTTGTGACCGCCCAGGCTGGAGGAGCCGGGTCCGTTCAGGCCGGGCAGCGGCGCCACCGCGAACTTCCCCGCCAGCCCGCTCTTCCCGGCCAGCGCGTACACGTACGGCCAGTTGCGCAGGAATATGAGCTTGCCCGACTGGAACGCCTGACGGCTGTCCTCCTCCTGGTAGGTGACGGCCTCCTTGGGGATCGTCCCGTTCTTGACGGAACCGGCGAGGAAGTCCAGGCCCTTCTTGGCCTCCGGGGTGTCGACGTGCGGCTTGCCGTTCGCGTCGGTGACGACACCGCCCGCGGAGTTCACGGCCTCGGCGAAGTTGACCGTGAGGCCCTCGTACTTCTGGAACTGACCGGCGTAACAGGACATGCCCTTGGCCTCGGGCTCCTTCTTCACCTTGGCGCAGTCGGCCGTCATCTCCGCCCAGGTGGCCGGGGGTTCGGTGATGCCCGCCTTCTTCAGCAGATCGGTGCGGTAGTACAGCAGTCCGCCGTCCGAACTGGCAGGGGCCGCGTACAAGCCGCCCCGGTACTTCGCCGTCTCCACCACGGGCTTGAGCATGTTCCGCAGCGGGAACCGCTTCTCGGGCAGGCGGTCGATCCACTGATGGGCGGCGAACTCCGAGGTCCACACGACGTCGAGGGAGAGCACCGTGTAGGCGTCGGACTTCGTCTCCGCGTTCTGGATCATCTGCTGCCGCTGCGAGTCCGCGTCCGTCGGCAGCTGGACGAAGGTGACCTTCTCCTTCGGGTGGAGCTTGTTCCAGCGGTCGATGACCTTCTGCACGACACCGGAGGTGTCCTTTCCGGCCACGTAGGTGATGGGGCCACGGCCCTCGAACGACGTGCTCCCGGCCTGCTCCGCGGAGCCGTTGCCCCCGGACGAGCCGCAGGCGGTGACGAGGAGCCCGGCGGCGACGAGCGTCGCCGAGCACTGAAGGGCTCTGGTGGTCCTGGTCTTCACTGTCTCTCTCCTGGTCGTGCGGAACCGAAGGCGCGGCTGATCGCCTGTGCTGAGACTGAGCTGTCACGACGTTCTGCTGGGATGAGGCCCAGGTCAAAGCCCGGAATGAAGGACTCACGGCGACGGCTTCCGCCCCGTCGAGACAACGCTTGCACGCTAGGAGTGCAGCTAGGCGAAGTCAATCCGTAACTTGTCGGTAGCTCGAACAGATATGGAAGGACGGTACGGCTGGTTTCCGGCCAAACAGGTCGAATTGGGTACATGAGTGGTCCGTGACAGCGCTGTCACAAGAGAGGGTACGGAAGATCGGGTCCGTGCTAACTTCCCCTCATGTCACCCGCTCAACGGCACCCCACGATGGCCGACGTCGCCGAACGGGCCGGCGTCTCCCCGTCCACCGTCTCCCGCACCCTGCGCGGCCTGCCGACCGTGTCGCCGGACGTCCGCGCCCGGGTCGAACAGGCCGCCCACGAGCTGAACTTCGCGGTCTCACGCCAGGCCGCGAGCCTCGTCACGGGAAAGACCGGGGTCGTGGCGGTGCTCGTACCGACGCTCAACTCGTGGTTCATGGGATCGGCGCTGTCCAGCCTCGGTCCCCTGCTGCGCGCGGCCGGCAGGGAACTGAACGTCTACGTCATCCCCGACATGGCCGAACGCACCTCGTTCTTCGAACGTCTCCCGGCCCGCCGGAACGCCGACGCGCTGCTTGTCTTCGGCTTCGACCTCACCGACGAGGAGACGGCTCGGCTGGACGACCTCGGCATGCCGGTCATCTACGTCAGTCAGCACGCCGAGAGCCGGCCGAGCGTGTATGTCGACGACGTGGCCGGTGCCGTGAAGGCCACCCGGCATCTGCTCAACCTCGGGCACCGCCGGATCGCGTTCGCGCCGACCGCGGGGGCCAGCGGCTTCAGTTTCAGCTCGCGCGAACGACTGCTGGGCTACCAGCAGGCACTCACTGAGGCGGGCCTCCCGGTCGACGACGAGCTGGTGGTCACGATGGCGGCCGACGACAAGCGCGGCCTCGCCGCGGGAATCGGGCAGTTGCTGAGTCTGCGGGAGCCGCCCACCGCTCTCTTCGCCGAGCAGGACGAGCTGGCCGTGGCCGTCATCCACACCCTGCGCCGGGCCCGGATCGAGGTGCCGGAGCGGATGTCCGTCATCGGCTTCGACGACCACCAGGTGGCCGAGTGGTTCGATCTGTCCACGGTGGCCCAGTCACCGTCGGACATGGGCCGGCTGGCAGGAGAACTGGCTCTGCGGCTCATCGACGACTCCGAGGCGGAGGACACGAGGCACATCGTCCTGCCCACCCAGCTGATCCCGCGGGGCACCACCGCCCCGCGGGCAGCACCCCAGGAGGACGACGAGACCCCGCGCCCACCCGCGTGAGTGCCTTCACCCTGCCTCGAGCCGCCCACGGCGCTCGCGCGGAGCACCGGGGGGATCCAGCCAGGTGCCCGATCATGCCGACGCCCTTCCCACCTGCGTCTTCCCTCCCATGTCACAGGGGGCCGGGCCGTCTCGTCCCAGGTCTCGGAGACAGACTTCGGGATCAGGAAGGTGATGGTCATGCGGGTGTTCGTGGCAGGCGGGAGCGGGGTCCTGGGGCGGCGGCTGGTGGCGCAGCTGGTGGCGCGGGGCCATCAGGTGACGGCCACGACGACGAGTCCGGCCAAGCTGGACCTGCTGACGCAGCTGGGCGCCGAAGGGGTCGTGATGGACGGGCTGGACGCGGTGTCGGTCGGCGAGGCGGTGGCCGGGGCCCGGCCGGACGCGATCGTGAACCAGATGACGGGCCTTTCCGAGGCACACGCCGGCAAGCCCAACCCGAGGAAGGCCGACCGCTTCTTCGCCGCCACCAACCGGCTCCGCAGCGAGGGGGTCGACCATCTGCTGGCCGCCGCCGAGGCGACCGGCGTCTCCCACGTCGTGACGCAGAGCCACGCCAGCTTCAATGGAATCCGCGAGGGTGGATGGGTCAAGACCGAGGAGGACCCGCTGGAGGTGGTGGAGGGGACGAAGGCGATCAGCCATCTCGAGGAGGCGGTCGTCATGGCTGGTGGCGCGGCTCTGCGCTACGGCGCGTTCTACGGGGCCGGTGCCACCGACGATCAGATCGGGCTGGTGCGCAAGCGGTTCTTCCCACTCGTCGGGGGCGGCACCGGCTACTCCTCGTGGGTGCATGTCGACGACGCGGCGAGCGCCACGGTCCTGGCCGTGGAGCAGAAGGCCCGGGGAGTGTTCAACATCGTCGACGACGAACCGGCACCGGTCAGTGAGTGGCTTCCCTACCTCGCGGAGTGCGCCGGGGCCAAACCGCCGCGGCGGGTCCCGGTGTGGCTGGCCCGGCTGCTGGCCGGCGAGATGGTGGCGGGCATGATGACCGAGGGCCGTGGCTTCTCCAACGCCAAGGCCAGGCGGGAGCTGGGCTGGGAACCGCGGTTCCCGTCCTGGCGCCAGGGCTTCCGGGAGGAACTGTCCTGACCCGCCGCGGCCGCCGCCGCTCGCCATGATCCAGGGCGTCGGGCGGTCCCGCCCCGGAGCAAGCGGTTCCGGGGCGGTCAGCCGACCCAGGCAGCGGTGAGTCCCTGGACCGCGGAGCCGTCGACATCGGCCAGCTTGGTGCCGACGAAGGTACGGGCCCAGTCGGAGGTCTGGATCCGGAACCCGGGCCGGTCGGCGTCGAGAGCCTCCATGACCGCCTCCGCCGCCGCGGCCGGGGTCTGCGCACTACCGTCCAGGAACTGTTCCACGGTGCGGTCGATGTAGTGGCGCAGCGCGCCGGAGTACGGGCCGGCGGCGATGTCGGCTTCGATGTCGAAGCCGAGGTTGTTCACGAACTCCGTGGCCACGGCGCCGGGTTCCACCACGGACACGCTCACGCCGAGCGTCCGGGCGACGGGGGCCAGGCTCTCCATGTAACCCTCGACGGCGAACTTGGCCGCGCAGTACGCCTCGTTGAACGGCTGGCCGATGACGCCGCCGACGCTGGTGACGGTGATCAAACGGCCGCCGGTGGCGCGCAGGTGCGGGAGGGCGGCCTTGGAGACGTTCAGTACGCCGAAGAAGTTGACCTCCATCACCTTCCGCACGTCCGCGACGGTGTCGTTCTCCAGGGTGCCCAGATGACCGGCGCCGGCGTTGTTGACGACGGCGTCCAGACGGCCGTAGTCGGCTGTCACGCCGTCGACGGCGGTGGCGACGGACGCCTCGTCGGTCACGTCGAGCTGACGGATGTCGAGTTCGACGCCCGCTTCGGCGGCGGCCTTGCGCAGCGCGTCGGCGCGGGTGGTGTCACGGAGGGTGGCGACCGTGCGCCAGCCGCTCTTGGCGGCGGCGATGGCGGCGGCGAGGCCGATACCGGAGGAGGTTCCGGTGATGAGGACGGTGCGAGGGGTGGCAGACATGACAGAGCCTTTCGAGCATTTATGTGCGTGCACACACAACATAGCTTTATGTGTGTGCGCACGCAACCCGCCTATACTCGAACCATGCCGAAGAAGCTGACCCAGGCCGAGATGCCCGCCACCGATTACGCCTTCTACGGGCTGGTGTGGGCCGGCACCGTGATGACGGAGCGCGTCGACCGGGCCCTCACCAAGGCGCACGACCTCCCTGTCTCCTGGTTCGAGGTCATGCTGTGGCTGGCCTCCAGCCCCGAGCCGGTTCCCGCCTCCGTCCTGGGCAACAGCACCATGCTCAGCCGCAGCCAGGTCTCACGTGTCGTGGACGCCCTCCGGGCACGGGGCCTGGTGACCCGGACCCCGTCCACCCGCGACGCGCGGTCGGTCGAGGTCTCGCTCACCGCCGAGGGCCGCCACGTCTTCGAGCAGGCCGACGCCACACGCCGCGAGGCGCTGGCGCCGGTCTTCACCGACCTCCTCGACGAGCAGGACATCGAGGCCCTCGGCACGGTGTGGCGCAAGCTCAAGGCCGAGAAGGAACGACTGGCACACGAACCGGCGGCCACGTCCCACCCGGCCACGCCCGAAAGCCATGGGTGACGTGGGTGTTCACCCGCGCCGGCGAAGCCCACGATCGATCTCCTCGGCTCCCCCGGTCCCGTGACCTGCCGCCTGTTCGGTACGGCGGGACCCGGGCGGTCACCGGCGGGCGCGCCACCGCGCGACGAGCTGCTGAGCCTGAGCACGGCGGCGTGGGTCGGACGCGGTACGGCGCACCTGATCGATCGTGCGCCGTCCCTGAGGGCTCCTGGCGAACTGCTTGATCCGCTCCAGTACTCCGGACACGGCACTCCTTCCCGTCGGGGCTGTCCCCGGCTCGATACCGGGGCTCCGTCCAGTTCCGGCTACCCGGTGGCCGGGGGTCCAGACCGGCAACGAGAGAGGCCGTCCGGACCCTACGCGGCCTCGTCGCCGCCCACGCACCCTGGCTGCGCATCCGGTACGCCTTCTGAATTCCGGGGTCCGCTCTCATGCCCGAAGGTGTGTCCTGGTGATCGTCAGGGCCGCCGCCATGATGGTCAGTTGTGGGTTCACCTCGGGGCAGCCGGGGAGTACCGAGGCGTCGGTGATCAGTACTCCGCGGACTCCGCGCAGACGTCCCAGCGGGTCGGCCGGGAAGCGCTGGGGGTCTGCGCCCGCGGCGACCGTCCCGGTGGGGTGGTAGGCCGACAGGTGGAGCTGGCGTGCGCTGGTGCGCGCGAGGACGGTGTCCAGTTCCGTGAGGCTGCGGACACGGGGCGCGCGGGGGACGCCGGTAAGTACTTCCTCGGCGCCGGCGGCGAACAGGAGCCTGCCCATGGCACGGACCGCCCGCATCAGACGGTCTGCGTCCCGGGGATGCAACTGGTAATACGGCAGCGTACGGTCGCGGCCCAGGACACGGCCGGAGGGCCGGTCGGCGATCATCGCGCCGAGTGTGGCGAGCCGGTCGGCGTTCTCCAGTTCGTGGCGCAGTTCGGCGCCCGCCCCGGGGAGGATGAACGAGCCCATGCCCGGCGGGGTGGCGGTGGCCTCGATGAGGATCCCCGCATCCTGGTGGTGCTCGACACCGACGCTCTGCAGCACGCCCTCCCAGGCCGTGACCGGTTCGGCGAAGCGACCGGCGACGCTCGTGGCCGGGTGGACGCTGAGGTTGCGGCCGAGACGCGGGTGGCCGCCGAGGCCGGAGCGGCGCAGGAGGGCCGGCGACTGCAGCGCACCCGCGGCGACGACGATCAGGGGCGAGAGGATTTCGAACGCACCGCCCTCCTCCCGTCGTACCCGTACCCCGGCGGCGCGTGGCCCTCCGGGGCGGTCCGGATCGACGAGGATGCGCTCGACCCGGGCTTCGGTGACGATGCGGGCGCCGGCGGAGCAGGCGTCGGGCAGTACGGACAGCTGCACACTCTGTTTGGCACCCGTCGGACAGCCCACGACGCACTGGCAGGAGCCCGCACAGCCGGGCGCGTTTCGGCGCAGGGGCGCGGCCTGCCAGCCGAGTTCGCGGGCGCCGGCGAGCGCGATCCGGCCGTTGGTACCGAGGACGTCGAGGGGTTGGGTGGCCACCCGCAGGATGCGTTCGACCTCGTCCAGGTGACGGTCGAGGCCGTCGGCGAGCGTGAGACCGAACTGCTTGCTCCAGCGTGCGATGACGTGGTCCGGAGTCCGGTAGCAGGTACCGGAGTTGACGACCGTGGTACCGCCGACGGCTCGGCCCACCGGCAGGAGCAGTGGCGGGTTGCCGACCGCGACGGTCGCCCCGCCGTCCCGGTAGAGCTGGGTGAACCGGTCGAGGGGCGGGCGCCGGCCGAATGACTCGGTGGAGTGGTGCTGTCCTTCTTCGAGGACGACGACGTCGAGCCCGGCACGGGCCAGGGTCTTGGCGGCCAGCGCTCCGCCCGCCCCCGAGCCGATGACCACGGCGTCGGCGGTGGAGCGAGCGGGCCAGGCGCGGGCCGGCGTCAGGTCGAGCGGCGGATCCTGGCGCGCCAGGCCGCGTGGTACGCGGCCGTGGTGCAGCATGCGTTCTGTTCCGGCCGACAGCAGGACCGGGACCTTGAGCAGGTCCAGGAGCGGGGCGAGTGCGGGGCGTGCGGCCAGTTCGGCGACCAGGGACTGCCGTTCGCGTGTGTCGAGAGCTGCCAGGGTGCGTCCGGTACGGGCCATGGCGTAGGCGTCCGCTCCGTGCGCCACCGCCCGGATGCCCGCCCGGGCGGCGAGCGGCATCGTGGACAGCACCTTCTCGAGTCGGGCGGGCACGCGGCGGGGCCAGTCGGTGGTGCCGTCGTCGGCGATGAGTGCGGCTACGAGACCGGTGAGGCTCATCGTGTGCCCACCTCCGCGTGGGCCGTGCCGTCGAGCGTCCACTCTGCCTCCGTGCGCCAGCCGCCCAACCACCAGCGCTCCAGCAGGACGTGCACGTCAGCGCGTTCGCTGTTGCGGCACGTCGCGTGGCCGCCGTCGGGGTCGGTGTAGTCGAGGGTGAGGGTGCGGTCGGCGGGCTGGGTGACCTCGACCCGGATCCGGCGCAGGCCGCTGCGGCCGGTGACCGTCCATGTGGGCAGGGCGATGTCCGCGTGGAAGCGTCCCGCTCCGGCCCAGCCGACGGCCGGGCGCTCGGGGCGGCGGGGCCAGCTGCGGCCGCGCCGGCGCAGCCGGAGGAAGACCACGGGGGGCAGGCTGCGCAGACCCGGGCGGGTGGAGACGGCGGCGACGATCTCCAGGACGTCTCCGCCGCCGAGGTCGGCGTGCAGCCAGGACCAACGGCGCGCGTTGCCGTGCCCGTAGATCCGGGCCGACGCCCCTGGGGCCGCGGTGAACGACAAGGTCCTGCCGTCATGGGTGAAGGTGCCGTCGTAGACGGCCCGCGCGGCGGGGAGCATCTGGGCGGCCGGCAGCAGGGGACGGCGCCACGCCCAGCGGGGGAAGGTGAACAGCGGCTCGTCGACGGGTCGTTCGGCGATGTCCCAGTGCAAGGCACCGCCCGCCGCCGTTCCGGACAGGCGTCCGGGGCGGACCGTGACCCCGTCGGCGCTGAAGCCCGGCTGCCGGGGAGTCCACGGGGCGGGGCCGAAGCGGGCGTGCCGCACCGGGCCGTCGTGCGGGAACACCGCGGCCCAGCCGTGTGCGAACGGCTCGGATCCGTCGGCCGGTGAGGTCAGTTCGTGGTGCAGCCACAGTCCGCTGCCGGTGTCCGGGTCGGTGACGGTGGTGTACCAGACTTCGGTACGGCCCGGCTCGCCACGCCAGCGGGGCGTGAGGTACGCGGCGGGGTCCTCCCGTCGTGGGAAACGGAAACCGGCGAGGAACGGCAGGAGTTGCGTGCCGAGCGGGAAGCGAAGGGTGCCGGTTCCGATCCGTGCGCCGTCCTCGCAGAGGGTGTACGGCAGTACGGTCATCGAGGCAACGGGCCCGCGCGGGGTGATGGACTTCCAGCCGTCGAGGGTGAGTCGGCGGCCGTCGGCGGTGAACGTGACGCGGTAGCGGACACGGCGTCGGGCGAGCGGTGAGATCTCCAACTCGCCCTCGGCGTCGGGGTCGTCGGCCCAGCCGGTGATCCGTAACCGGCCGGTGGCCCGGGCTTCGGTCGTGCCGAGCAGCCGCAGGACGCGGTCGGCCGAGACCGTCAGATCGAGGCGGACCCGGCGGGTGCGGTCCTCGTCGTCCAGCCGCAGAGTGCCATACATCGTCTCGCTGAAGACGGTGCCGCGTCCCGAACCGCTGCTCGGAGCCGGGCGCGTGGTCGTCACGGCGTTCATGCGAGGCCCTCCAGCATGATCCGTTCGGTCACGGTCAGATACCGCTCGGCCGCCCGCCGGGCTCCGGGCTCGTCACCGGCCTCCACCGCGTCGACCACCGGCGCCAGGCGTTCTCGGGCCGCCTGAGCGTCCGTGAACGGTCCCCTGAGTGCGGCGCGCACGGGCAGGTAGGCGTTGAAGAGGGTGTTGGTCAGCAGGACGTAGACACGGTTGCCGGTGGCGCGGGCCAGGGCCCGGTGAACCTCGATGTCCGCGAGTTGTACGGCATCGGCGTCCGCCGCGTCGCCCACGGCTGTCAGCAGCGAGCGCAGCTCGGCGCGTTGCCGGTCGGTCGCTCGGGCCGCCGCGCGTTCGGCGATCAAGGCTCCGATGGCGCGCCGTACTTCGAAGACCTCACCGATCCAGTCGGGGCTGTGCCGTACGAGCATGGGCAGCAGGTCGGCGCCGCCCAGCCGCAGGTAGTCCCGGACGCGGGTGCCGACGCCGTGCCGGGTCTCCAGCAGTCCGGCCTGCATGAGACGCCCGAATGCGTGCTTGAGGGTGGTGCGGGTGACGCCGTAGCCGTCGGCGAGCGTGCGTTCGGGGGGCAGGTAACTGCCCGCCGGGCGGCGCCCGGTGAGGATGTCCTCACGCAGACGGGTCTCCAGGACATCGACGATGGTTTCGCGGGGCAGTGCCTCCACGCCGTACCTCCCAGTGGCTCAGTGGATGAGCCACTCAACCAATGTGCTGTCGTGGAGTCAATGGGCATGGACGGGCAAGTCGAGCGGATCGGAGCCCCGATCGTTGGTGGCAGCCGGGCTCGCCGCCGGTGCCGCGGGTTGCGGGGCGGCGGCGAGTCGGTGCACGGATGAGACGGGTGCGGGGCTGCGGCGTGGCACAGCCGATCGAGCCGAGCGGAGACCTGCGAGGCGCGTACCGCCTGCCGGGCCAGGGACCGGTGCGCGGCCGACCCCACCGTCGCGGTGTAGGAGCGGTCGGTCAACGGCCTCCCGAACAAGGACGTCGACCGGGCCATCGACCTGTCCACGCTCTGACGAGCGCGGGTCGGCTGTCACAAACCCGGATGCTGCCCTGTCCTGCTGATGTGCGTGTCGACGCACGGGTCCGGCGGGATCGCCGGTATCCCTTGACAAGGGGAATCAGCGAACGGAGACAGTGATGAAGATCGTGGTCGTCGGCGGTACCGGACTCATCGGATCACAGGTGGTGGCGCTTCTGCGCGACCGTGGTCACGAAGCTGTGGCGGCCTCTCCCTCCACGGGCGTCGACACCCTCACCGGCGAGGGACTGGCACCAGCTCTGGACGGCGCCGACGCGGTCGTGGACGTGTCGAACTCCCCGTCCTTCGAGACGGAGGCGGCGCTGGACTTCTTCACCCGCTCCGCGCAGAACATGATCGCGGCCGAGCGGGAGGCGGGCGTCCGCCACCACGTCACGCTCTCGATCGTCGGTGCCGACCAGGTACCCGACTACGGCTACTACCGCGCCAAGGTCGCCCAGGAGGACGCCGTCCGGAGCGGCGGCGTCCCCTACAGCATCGTGCGCGCCACCCAGTTCTTCGAGTTCATCGCCCCGGTGATGGACATGTCGACCGAGGGCACGGAGGTGCGCCTGCCGTCCACGCGACTGCGTCCGATCGCGTCCGCCGATGTCGCCGCGGCCGTCGCCGACGCGGCGCAGGGGGAACCGTCGTACGGCGTGCGCGACATCGCGGGCCCCGAGGTCCAGCGGCTCGACCGGCTCGGTGAGATCACCCTGGCGGCTGAGCCGGACGGCCGCTCCGTCGTCACCGACGAGGCCGCCGGCCCGTTCGCGGGCATGCCCGACGGGGTTCTCCTCGGGGACGACACGGTGCAGGTGGCAGCCACACGTTACGAGGACTGGCTCGCGCGGCACTGACCGGAGTCCCGTGGCCGGATCGTGCGCGCGTGTCCCGCGTGTGTCACGGACGGCCGGCGAGCCTGTGTGCCGACCGCTCGTGCGCCCTCAGCTTCCCGGGGGCCAGCACCCAGTGGAGCCCGTCGATACCGTCCGGTCCCCCGGTGACGCTCGCCAGGCCGACGGCGGCCCCGTCCTGGTACGGCCCGCCGGCTGTGATCCTACGGCGGCCACGCCGGGACACCGGGTACGCCCGCCCCGTGGCCGACTCGGGTCAACTCCGGGCGTCGAGCTTCTGCAGGACGGCCTGCCCCGCCGCACGATGCCGGGCGGCCCCGGCCGGATCCGTCTCGGCGAGCACGGTCGCGATGCCTTCGTGGGCCAGCGCTTCCTCGTACCGGTTTCCGAGCCGGGGGGCCAGCTCGAGGGCCTGCCGGTGGAGCTTCAGGGCCTCGCCGGGGAGGCCGGCAAGCCGGCAGGTCTCGCCATAGCCGTTGAGAAAATGGATCTTCCAGTGCTCCTCGAACAGCTCCTCGAGCAGCGCGAACGCCTCCCGGTGGCTGGCCAGCGCCTCCTCGTACCGGCCCATCTCCCGCAGTGCGACGCCCTGGCAGTTGAGGCACCACGCCTGGTTGTGCAGGTGTCCGTCGCCGCGGGCCAGCTCCAGCGCCTGGTACAGGTGATCCGCCGCCTCGTCGGGTTCCTCCCGGGCGATGGCCACGCCGAGCGTGATCCGCGCCGTCAGGGCGGGCGGCCACGCGGGGTCGGTGTGGGGGACGCCCAGCACCTCCCGGGCCCGGTGCGCCGCCTCCTCACGGTGCCCGAGCTGCAGCATCGCCCAGGCCTCCGAGGCGGCCGCGTGGGCCGCGCCCGTCGGGCAATCGGCCTTCTCGTACAGCTTCCCCGCCTGCCGGAAGAGTTCGAGCGGCTCCTCGACGTGGCCCGCGTCCCAGCTCAGATAGCCGCGGCGCATGACAAGCTCGGCTTCCGCCCGCGTATCCCCCGCGTGGGCCAGCCGGAGTCCGGCCGCCTCGTACGCGGCGGCGGCCTCGGCCATCCGGCCCGCGTTGTAGCGCGCGAAGCCCAGATCGCTGTGCGCCTCGGCCAGTCGCAGCGGATCGCCCAGGCGCTCGGCGGCGGCAAGCGACCGCTCGAAGAGGACGTTGAGATGCGTCGTGCCGCAGCGCCGCGCGAAGTAGGCCCGCAGGAAGCGCGGAAGCTCGCACACGTGCGCGTCGGCCCGGACGGCGGCCGCCGTCTCGAACGCGGCCATGAGATTGCCGTACTCGGTGACGAGCCAGGCGAAGCCCGCGTTCCTGTCCGCGAACCCGGGCAGCTCGGCCGGGGGCGGCCCCGCCGAGGCCGCCCGGCTGGGCGACACGAACGGCATCGCGGCGTCGGCGGCGGCCGCCGCGTGCACGTAGTAGTCGAGCACCCGGCCCAGTGCCCGCTCCCGCTCGGCCGCCGGGTCCTGTTCCACCGCGGCCCGGCGTGCGTGCTGGTGCACCAGGTCGTGCAGCCGGTAACGGCCCGCCGTCGGCTGCTGGACGAGGTGCGCGTCGAGCAGGTCCTCCAGCATCGCCTGGGCGCTGCGCAGCGGCACGTCCGCCAGCGCCGCCACCACGTACTCGTCGAAGGACGCCCCGGGGAGCAGGCCCAGCATCCGGAACAGGCGGGCCTGGGACCGGTTCAGCTGCCGTACGGACATGGCGAACGCGGTGTCGAACTCGCTCGCGCCCTGTGCCAGCCGCTCCACGAGGATGCCCACCGTCCAGCCCGGCCGGTGCCGCAGCCGTGCCGCGGCCAGCCGCACGGCCAGCGGCAGATGACCGCACAGCCGCAGCACCTCGGCGGCGGACTCCGGATCGCGGGCCAGCCTGCTGTCGGGGCCGCGGGGGTCACCGCTGGCACGGGCCAGCAACTCGGCGCTCTCCTGCGGGCTCAGCACGTCGAGCGAGACCGGCGGGACCTCGTCCAGGCCGAGGAGCCGGTTGCGGCTCGTGATCAGGGCGACTGCGGGGCCGGCGCCGGGCAGCAGCGGGCGCACCTGGTCGGCGTCGGCGGCGTTGTCGAGGACCACGACGACGCGTCGGCGGGCCAGTTCCGACCGCCAGCAGGCGGCCAGTTGTTCGAGACCCTCCTGCGGGACCTTCTCGGACGGGACGTCGAGTGCGCCGAGCAGCATCCGCAGCGCGGAGTCGGGGTCGAGCGGGGGCCGGCCCTCGGTGAAGCCGTGCAGGTCCACGTAGAGCTGGGCGTCCGGGAAGCCGGTGGCGAGCCGGTGCGCGGCGTGCACCGCCAGACAGGTCTTGCCGACGCCCGCCATGCCGTCGACGGAGACCACCCGGTGGCTGTCGATCGCGGCGAGCACGGCGGCGAGCTGCTCCTCCCGTCCGGTGAAGTCGGGGGCGTCGCGCGGCAGGTCGTTGCGGGGCAGCGGCCGGACCTGGCGGCTGCTCTTCGGAGGCGCCGGCAAGGGGTTCGAGATCCGTTCCCACAGGAGGCGCAGGGGGCGTGGGTCGCGCTTGACGAGGCGGCAGAGGGCGACCACCGCGGGCCAGGGGGGCACGGTCTGCCCGTTGAGGTAGCGCGACAGCGACGAGGAGCTGAGGCCGGTGTCCCGCGCGAGGGCCCGTACGCCGAGCCCGGACAGTTCCTGGAGCCTGCGTAGCCGGGCCGCCAGCTCGTCCTGCGGGTCGCCCTGTGCCGTCCGTTCGTGCATGTCCACCGTTCCCCCGTCTTCGCGTCCCGCTGCGGCAGCAGTCTCCCGAGCCAAGTAGCCGCTGGTCAAGGCCGTTTCAGCTGTCCCACGGTGTCCCATCGCCGTGGTGGTGGCGGGCCGGCCCGGCTGTCATGGAGTCACGCCCCGAGGAAAACGGGGCACCGACCGGGAAGAGGAGCGGACCGAGATGCAGTCCCGCATGCAGAACCCCGCCGTCGTGCTGTCCGGCGCGATGCAGCCCATTCAGGAGATCCTCAAGGCCGTGCACTCCGGTGGCGTGGACGGGCAGACGCTGGAGCTGGTGCATCTGCGCGTCAGCCAGATCAACGGTTGCAGTGCCTGCGTCGACGGCGGTGCCAAGGCGGCCCGCAAGGCCGGAGTCGGCGACGAGCGGCTGGCCACGGTCGCCGCATGGCGGGAGGCCCCGTACTTCACCGAGGAGGAGCGGGCGGCCCTCGCGCTGGCCGAGGCCGCGACCCGGCTGGCCGACCGGCCCGACCCGGTGAGGGACGAGGTGTGGGACACGGCCGCCACCTACTTCGACGAGAAGCAGCTGGCCGCGATCGTCATGATGATCGGCGTCACCAACCTGTTCAACCGGCTCAACGCCACGACCCGGCAGATCGCCGGCGCGTGGGGATGACGTCCGCCGGCTCCCGCCGGCGGGGACTGATCCGCCGGCCGGGGCCGTTCCTGCCCAGCTACCCGTAGACCCGGAGGAAACCGCTGTGAAAGCCGCGCACAAGCCCGCCGAGACCGCCACCGCGAACGACTGGACGGCTGAGGGAGACAAGACGTCCGAGGGCTTCACGGACGAGGAGCGAGCCGCGATGAAGGAGCGCGCCCGGGAGCTGAAGGCCTCGGCGCGCCGCGGATCGCCTACCGGCAAGGCGGCGCAGGACGAGGCCGCCGTGCTCGCGAAGATCGCCGAGATGCAGGAATCGGACCGGATCATGGCCGAACGGCTGCACGCCGTCATCAAGGAAAGCGCGCCGGACCTCGCGCCGAAGCTCTGGTACGGCATGCCCGCGTACGCCAAGGACGGCAAGGTCGTCTGTTTCTTCCAGAGCGCCCAGAAGTTCAACGCGAGGTACGCGACGTTCGGCTTCAGTGACAGGGCGAACCTCGACGAAGGCACCATGTGGCCGGCTTCCTACGCGCTGAAGGAACTGACCGCCGCCGACGAGGCGATGATCGGGTCGCTCGTGAGGAAGGCTGTGGACTGAGACCCGTGTGACGCCGGTCGCGACGGCCGGGAGACGGTGCGCATGCAGCTCCCGTCCGAGCCGGCCACGCAGTTCTTCGGCGCGGAGAGCCCGCCCCCGTCGCCGCCCGAGCCACCACTCAGCGCTCAGGCCCTACCGGCACAGCAGAGCACTCAGGCGACACGTCCCCGCGGGACAGTGGTGCGGCGCCTGAGCCGGCAGGCAGCACTTCGTGCGGTGCGTGCGGTGGGCGCGGTGGGCGCGGTGGCGCACTGGACAAGGCCTCCCTCCCAGGCCGGGGCCCTCCCTCCCAGGCCGGGGCCCTTGCGGTCCGAGATGCTGGGTGGCCGAAGGGCGGCTAGCGTGGAAGGAAAGGGCCGCGCTCCGGGGGTACGCCCGCCGCCGCAGGCCAGGGCCCTGTGCATCGGGTCCGACAGCCCGCCTGACGCGAGCCGTACCTCTCGTCCCGACGCGGCAACATCCGTGGCCGCGTCTTCCCACCGCGGCCCCGGCCAAGCCCCTCGTCCCGGAACCCCACGAGGGGTGGAAAGAAGGTAGGCCCATGAAAGGTCAACGCGTGAGGCGTCTCTTCGCAACGTCTGCGGTCGGCGTTCTCCTGGCCGGTGGCGCCGCCGTCGGCCTGGCAGGCACGGCCTCGGCATCCACCCCGGCGAACGCCCCCACGAACAACGGCTGCTTCTACCGCGCCGACTGGTGGTCCGGCCACTGCGACGGCTTCGGTGACCGAGGCGACCGTGGAGACTTCTTCCGCAGCGGCGTCTTCAACCCAGGCGTCGTGGTGATCGTGGTGGGCTGAGCCGGTAGGAAGGAACAGCAGCAGCAGTGATACGACCGCCCTCCCCGCGCCGCCCGGTCACTACCGGCGGGCCCGGCGAGGGCGGCCGTCTTCGTGGTTCCGCACGGCGTCCTCAGCGCCCCGCTGACGGCAACTTCCCTGGGCGGGCCGGGACTTCTGGCATGATCGTCAGCGTCTGCTCCCCTGTCTGCCGGAGTCGCCGATGGATGAGACCGAGCCATTGCCTGCCACGCGCAGGGCTGCTCACGCGACCGTGGGAGCACGGCTCGCCCTGTTCGGCGACCGCAGGCTCGGCGATGCGGTGGCCGCCGCGCCGGCGCTCGGTTCGGGCATCGGTGGCAGGAGGGCGGAGATCGAGATCGAGGGGACACCCGTCTTCGTCAAGCGGGTCCCGCTGACGGACATCGAGTTGCGGCCGGGACACGTGCGCTCGACCGGCAACCTGTTCGGCCTCCCCCTCTTCTACCAGTACGGGGTGGGATCCGCCGGATTCGGGGCCTGGCGTGAACTGGCCGCGCACATCATGACGACCTCGTGGGCCCTGGGGAACGAATACGCGGGTTTCCCGCTGCTGTATCACTGGCGGGTCCTGCCGGATCGTCCTCCTACCGACTTCGCCGACGCGTTCGGAGGCGTCGACGGGGCCGTCGCGCACTGGGAGGGATCGCCCGCCGTGCGCCGTCGGCTGGAGGCCATCGGCACGTCCTCCCACAGCCTGGTGCTCTTCCTGGAGCACGTTCCCCGGACACTCGGTGCCTGGCTCAGCGACACCCGAGAGGCGGCCTGGGCGGAGCCGGGAGGCGACTCGTCCTACCGCTGGGTGGAGGACGCGGTGCTGCGCGGGACCGCGTTCATGAGTTCACGCGGGCTGGTCCACTTCGACACGCACTTCGCCAACCTGCTCACCGACGGCCGGCAGGTGTACTTCGCGGACTTCGGGCTCGCGCTGAGCCGCGACTTCGAACTCTCGGCGCAGGAGGCCGCGTTCCTCACCGACCACCTGGTGTACGACCGCAGCTACGCGCCCGGCCATCTGCTGCGCCACCACCTGCCCGAGGCCGTGCGCGGCGGCACGGAACACGGGACCTTTCTCCACGACTGGGTCGCCGGCCGCCGCCCCGACGGCGTTCCCTCCGGGATCAGCGCGATCATCGACCGGCACGCCCCGCACGCCGTCGTCCTGGACGACTTCCACCGCCGACTGCTCACGGAGAGCAAACGCACACCGTTCCCCGCGGCCGAGATCCGGCAGGCCCTGGCCGGCCCCTCGGCGGCGGAGTGAGCAGAGGCCGCCGCTCCCGTCCGGTCCGCGGACCGCGACGCGTTCGGCCTGCGCGCGAGCACGGGTTCCGCTGCGACACGTCCGCCGACAGGATCGCCCTGCGACCCGGGGAAGGTGCCGGGCCACCGGTGCAGCTCGACCGACACACCCGCCCCAGCGGGCGTCGCCCATCGGTGATGTCGACGTCACGGTGCGGACAGAACTACGCGGTGGCGATGGGGGCGCGGGCGGACCGGACCGATCGGTGGCGCGCGCCGGTGCGGCGTACGGCGTGCCGGGCGCGGAGCCCAAGTGGTGCCGCCACGCTGCGACCACATGGTCCCGGGCTCCGCCGAGCGTCCCGGCGAACTGCGCGGGCCACCATGTCTCTTGCCGGTCGTCCAGCCCGGGCCGATTGAGCAAACGGCAGTGGATCGGCGGCACCTGTTCGTCGCGCCCCCGCAACGCCATCGCGGCGATCCGGTCGGTGATCGCGGGAAGGCCTGATCCCCACCGTCTGCCGGACATCTCCTCGCTCAAGCCCCCGCAGCCTGTCCGTTGTCAGTGGCGCGCCGCGTGGTGCAGTACGAGCAGTGCGATGTCGTCGGTGCGCTGGCCGCCCGGACCCGCCTTCCCCACGAGGGTGTCGATCAGCACGTCCAGGTCCTGGTCGTCGGCGTGGGCGAGGTGGTGTGCGAGGGCGGCGATGGAGTCGTCGAGGTCGACTCCCGGCGTTTCGATGAGGCCGTCGGTGTAGAAGGTGAGCATGAGCCCGGGAGTGAGCGGCAGCTCGGTCACCGGGAAGACGGCGTGGGGGTCGATGCCCAGGAGCGGCCCGGGCGTCACGGCGAGGGGTCCGGTGACCCGGCTGGGCAGACGGACGATCGGTGGTGGGTGACCGGCGCTGGCCAGGGTCACACGGCCGCCGGCGAGGTCGAGGTGGGCGTAGAGGCAGCTGGTGAACAGGTCGGTGCCGAGATCGATGAGGAGCCGGTTGGTCCCGGAGAGGACCTGGTCGGGGGGCGTGCCCAGCGCTGAGTGGGCGTGGACGGCGGTACGGACCTGCCCCATGAGGGCGGCGGCGGCCGTGTCGTGCCCCTGGACGTCGCCGATGACGGCCGCGACGACCGTGTCGCCGAGCGGGATGAGGTCGTAGAAGTCGCCGCCGATGTCCATGCCCCGGGTGGCGGGCAGATAGCGGGCGGCGACCCGCAGGCCGGTGACCGTGGGCAGGGCACGCGGCAGCAGCGCCTGCTGCAGGCCGTGCGCGAGGTCGTGTTTGGTGTCGTACAGGCGGGCACGGTCGAGGGCCTGGGCGATGAGGCCGGCGAGCGAGGTCAGGACGGCGCGGTCCTCGGCCGGGAACTCGTGGGGCCGGTCGTAGGACAGGATGCAGCAGCCGACAGGACGGCCCGAGACGATCAGTGGCAGGAAGGCCCAGGCCTCCTTGTCGCTGACCAGCGAGGCGTCGGGGTAGACGCGCCGCATCTCGTCCGGGTCGTCGAAGAACGCCGGGATCCCGCTGCTGAGGACCTGCCCGGCCGGGGTGAAGGCGGTGTCGATGGGCAGGCCGTCGAGACGCTCGATGGTGAGGGGGTCGTAACCGCGATACCCGGTGATCCGCAGGCGGCCCTCCTCGGCGCTGGACAGGACCAGGGCCTGGGCACCGAATGCCGGCATGAACTGGTCGGCGACCAGATCGATGACGTCCCGGACGCTGACCACCTCGGTCAGCGCGGCGGCCAGGTGCGTGAGCTGGTACAGCCGGCCCGCGCGGGCCGCTGGGGCGGTGCGGCTGGTATGCCGGGAGGCCGGTGTGGGCGGCCCTTGCGCTCCGCTGCGGACGATCCGGACGCTGATGCCGCTGGCGTCCGGGTACATGTGGAAGTCCAGCCAGCAGTCCGGCGGGCGGCAAACCGTGAACGCGACGGACTCGCGGCTGATCACCGCCGCCCGGTAACGGTCCTCGTAGACCGGGTCGTCGAGCCAGCGCAGGGACTGCCACGGAAGGGTGCCCAGCAGCTCGCCGGCGTCTCGGCCCAGCAGCTCGCCGGCACCTGCGCTGACGTAGGAGAAGCGCCCTTCGAGGTCCAGCGCGCAGCTGCCGCCGGGCAGCCGCTCGACGAAGTCGGCGGCGGCCATCACCGGGCTCGCGGAGCGGTGACCCGTTCCCACGGGGAGCACGCGCGGCTGGGCGCCGGGGGAAGGGAACGTTCCGTTCTCCACGGCCTCCTCGAGCAGCCTGGCGAGCTGTCCGCAGCTGGACGTGATGTGCCCTCGCTCCCGCTGGGTCATGTACGGCGGACGGGTGGCCGGCCACATCAGCAGCAGGGCTCCCCACCGCCGGACGCCGGTGACCGGTGCTGCGACCAGCGCCAACGGGTACGGCAGCGCCATCGCGGTGCGTGGATAGGTGCGGGCCAGCTCCTCCTGGCTGCCGACCCAGACCATGCGGTCCTCCCGTACCGCCTCGGCCACCGGCGCCGGAGCGGTCAGCGGAATCGTCGCCCACGGCGCAGCGAAGTCGGCCGGGGCCCCGCACATCACGTCCAGCATCAGCTGCCGCTCGTCGGGTGCGAGAACGTACAGAGCGCCGATGGAAGCGCCCGTCCGGCGCATCGTCTCGGCGAACGCGGCATCCCGCGCCTCCGCGTCCGTGGCCGCATCACCCGCTCCGGTCACGCGGCACCTCCAGCCTGGCGTGGGCGGCTCCCGGCACCCTCATTCGAGTCTTCTGCCCGCGCCGCCCGCTGCGGCCGCGCCCGGCGCAGCCCGACCTCGCTCATATCGGGACGCTACGCCCCTGCGCAGCGGACGGCACGCGGTCTGCTCCGGCGTGCCCCGGCAGGGGGGACGTACCCTCTCGTCCGATCGGACGGGGGAGGCAGAACCGGCTCCGCGGCGTGGCCGCCTCTCATGCGTGCCCCGGTTCGGCGGTGCCCGGCGATCGACCGATCCGGCCCCACGACGCTCACGTGGCTCACCTGGCTCAGGAGGAGCACCGTCGAGGAGTATGTGAGGGTGTTGGGACGCCCGGCCGGCTCGTGGCCCGGCCCAAGAGACGTCCTTCGCCGGTGAAGTCACTTCTGACCGAGGAAGAGGGAGAACCGGACATGACCACACTGAGCACGGCCGAGTCTCTTCGCGGCACCCCGGAAGGCCTCCGGTGGGAACCCAGCGAACGCTGGGTACGCGGCCGCAAGGGCGAGGTCACGGTCGTCGACAGCCGTCATCCCGTCCTCGTGTGGGAGCCGGGCGTCCCCGTGCCGCTGTATGCCTTCCCGCGCCAGGAGGTCCGCGAGGATCTGCTGCGCCCTGCGCGGAACCCGCTCACCGGCGCCCACACCGGCTCGACGGTCTTCTACGATCTCGAGGCCGACGGCGAGCTGCTGGAGAACGCGGCCTGGACGTTCCCCGCCGCCGAGCTGGCCGGACACATCGCCTTCGAGTGGTTCCAGCGCACCGGCAAGGGCCTCGACCACTGGTACGAGGAGGAGGAAGAGATCTTCGTCCACCCTCGTGACCCGCACAAACGGGTCGACGCGATCCCCAGCAGCCGGCACGTCCAGGTCGGGATCGACGGCACAGCCGTCGCCGACA
Source organism: Streptomyces sp. NPDC045022 (assembly GCF_056432605.1). Lineage (NCBI taxonomy): Bacteria > Bacillati > Actinomycetota > Actinomycetes > Kitasatosporales > Streptomycetaceae > Streptomyces > Streptomyces sp. NPDC045022. Next base: position 165,516 of record NZ_JBWKIR010000012.1, on the reverse strand, counting down.
CCCGCCGCCCGGTGCTCCTCTTCGAGACGGGGCTGCCCACCCGCTACTACATCCCCCGCGGGGACGTCCGTCTCGACCTGCTCACCCCTACCGACCACCACACCCGCTGCCCCTACAAGGGCATCGCCGAGTACTGGTCCTGGGACGGTGAGGCGGACGTCCCGCCCGGCATCCTGTGGAGCTACCCCGATCCGCTGCCCGCGGTGGCCGCCGTCAAAGGACTGCTCGCCTTCTACAACGAGGCGGTCGACATCACGGTGGACGGCGAACGCCTTGCGCGTCCGGTCACGCACTTCAACGAGGCGCTGTCCTCGCCCTCGAGGCGCTGACGACCACGATCCCGGCCACGGCCGGTCCGGGGCGTCCGAGCCTCTGGCCTGCGGCGCCACCGGGTCGGGCGAGGGATATCGGCGTGCGGATCACACGCGAAGGATGCGACAGTCACCGACGTGACGTTGACAGATCTGCTCGTCGAGTTCGCCCGAAGCGGTCGGGTCGGTCCGCTCCACTGCGGGATGCCCTTGGCCGAGGCCGAGGATCTCCTCGGTCCGGGGTGGCCCCATCCTGCCATCCGGATGAAGGGGCCGGACATCGACGGCTATCCGTATTCCTGGGGCAGCCTGGAGCTCGTGGTCACCCGGCGGCACGTCAGCGGGATCTGGATCCGGCTCTGTCCCGGATCGACGGTCGAGCTTCCGCCTGTCGTCCTCGCCGGAGCGGAGTCGTACTCGGCGACCGTGCTGCGAGAGGACCTGCTCACCGCCCTGGACACCGCTGGGTGCCGGCATGAGATCAACAGCGCCCTCACCTTCGGTGAGCAGTGGAGCATGCGCAGCCGGCCCGCGGATGTCTGTGCGGTTTTCACCCGGCGAGGGCGCGACCGTCCCATGCCCGGTCACGATCGCTTCCACCTGAGCGTGCTCCACAAGCACAGCGCATGACGTGCACCGTCACGTCGGCGGGTTCTGCTGGGGCGGCCGGTCGGCAGCGCCGCGTACGACCAGCAGGAGGGCGTCGGCCAGGTCGTCGACGGGGTTGCCCGTGGCCAGATGCCGGAGCTGAAGACCCATCACCAGGGCGACGGTGGTGGCGGCCAGGCGTTCCGCGTCCGGGACGCCCAGAGCGGTGAGGATCTGGGTCGCGAGGCGGTCGTAGGCGCGAAACGCCTCCGCTGCCGCCACCCGCAGCCGCTCGTCGCGCCCGGAGTGGATGTACAGCTCGAACGGGGCGAGATGGGCGCTGCCGAGTGCCGTGCCGCAGGCGACCTGGCCGGCCAGCGACGCCGCGTCCTCGATGTCGAGGCCCTCTGCCTGGCACTGGTCGGCCAGTTCGGTGAAGTGCCGTGCCTCCTCGCGTACGAAGTGCAGCAGGCTCTCCCGCAGCAGATCGTGCTGGGTCTCGAAGTGGTAGGTGACCGAGCCGAGTGACACTCCGGCTTCCCTGGCGATCCGCCGGTTGGTGACCGCCGCGACCCCGTCCTCTCCGATGATCCGCAGGACGGCTTGGACGATGCGCTGGCGCGTCGGGGCGGTGAGGGCGGCGTTCGGCATGGCGTTCATTCTTCCATCAGCGCTCTCCCGCCCGGGCCCACCCGCCGGCTGCTCGATGTGCTTGCCGGAGTTCCCGTCCCCCCCCTATTGTTCGTTCGAACGAACAGGAACTGGAGGGTAGCCGTGCACATTGCTGGGGCCACTGTTCTGCTCACCGGAGTCACGGGCGGGATCGGCAGCGCACTCGCCGCCGGACTGTCCGCTCGCGGCGCGCGCCTCGTGCTCACCGGCCGGCGGCGGGAGGCGCTGGAACCCCTCGCCGACCGCTACGGTGCGCGGACGATCCTGGCCGATCTCGCCGACCCCGGCGATGTACGACGCCTCGCCGAGGAGGCGGCCGGCACCGACATACTCATCGCCAACGCGGCTCTCCCCTCCAGCGGCGACGTGCTGGACTACACGCCGGAGCAGATCGACCGGGCGCTCGCGGTGAACCTGCGGGCCCCCGCGATGCTCGCCCGCCTGCTCGCTCCGGAGATGGTGGCCGCCGGGCGCGGGCACATCTGCTTCGTCGGATCGCTGTCGGGGATGGCCGCCACCAAGTCGTCGTCGATGTACACCGCGGCGAAGTTCGGGCTGCGTGGCTTCTCGCTGGCCTTCCGCCAGGATCTGCACGGCACGGGTGTCGGTGTCTCGATCGTCCAGCCGGGCTTCGTACGCGACGTGGGGATGTTCGCGAGCACGGGTGCACCGACGCCCGGCAAAGTCCGCACCGTGTCGCCGGAGCAGGTCGTCAAGGGCGTGACACGGGCGATCGAACGCGATGTCGCCGAAATCAACGTGGCGCCCGTCGAGTTGCGGTTCCTCACCAGGGTCGCGTCGCAGTTCCCGGGTTTCGCGGAGCGGGTGCAGCGACTGGCCGGGGCGGAGTCGACCATGAACGCGATCGTCGCAGCACAGCGAGCGAGCCGCTGACGGGCCGGGGGTCAGGCCCTCGGCCGCGCCAGCCGGCGGCTGTTGCCGTCCGCCTGTGGCACGCGGACCGGGCGGGGCCTGAGGGGGTGGCGTGTCGAGGTTGTCAATTCGCCTCTGTCCGCGCATCGTTGCCCCATGGCGATGGGGTACTGGCGGCGCGGGGACGTCCTCCTCGACCTGTACGAGGTGCTCGATGTCCTCGACGGCGGCGGCATGGGCCTGGTGTACCGCGTCCGGCATCGCGGCTGGAACACGGACCTCGCGGTCAAGGTTCCGCGTCCCGAACTCGTGGCCACCGCGGCCGGGCGCAGCGGTTTCGAGACCGAGGCGGGTACCTGGGTCGGGCTGGACCTGCATCCGCACGTCGTCGGCTGCGCCTACGTCCGCCGGGTCGAGGACCTGCCGTGTGTGTTCGCCGAGTGGGTCGAGGGCGGCTCGCTCGCCGAACTCGTGCGGAACGGGAGGCTGTACGAGGACGAGGAACCGGGCTCGGCCGGTGTCCTGGCGCGGATCCTGGACATGGCCGTACAGATCGCCTGGGGCATCGACCACGCACACCGTCAGGGCCTCGTCCACCAGGACGTCAAACCGGCCAACGTCATGGTCGACACGAGTGCCGCCTGGACGGCGAAGGTCACCGACTTCGGTCTTGCGGGCGCCCGCGCCGCGGCCGGCGAGCGCCCGGTCGCGGCACCGGAGAGCAGCCTGGTCGCGGCACCGGAGAGCAGCCTGCTGGCCAGCTACGGCGGGATGACACCGGCGTACTGCTCACCGGAGCAGGCCGACGCGTGGTACGGCGCGCGGGCCCCGCTCACCCGCGCCACCGATGTCTGGTCCTGGGCGCTGTGTGTGCTGGAGATGTTCGTCGGCTCCCCGCCGTGCCTGTACGGTCAGTCGGCACCGGAGGTGTTCACGGGCTTCCTGGAGTACGGGCGGCCCGGGCCGGGGGCGCCCCCGCTGCCGCCGGCCCTCGCCGATCTGCTGTGGCGGTGCTTCGAGGTCGATCCGGCCCGGCGCCCGCGCCGTCTTGACGAACTGGCCGCGGCCGTGACGCGGCTCTACGAGGATGCCGTCGGCACGCCGTACCCGCGAGTGGCTCCGCAGGAGGCGCACCTGCTCGCCGCCGGCCTGTCCAACCAGGCCCTGTCGCTCCTCGACCTCGGCCGGAACGGCGAGGCCGAGGAGCTGTGGCGCACGGCCAAGGACATCGACCCACATCACCTGCCCACGGTCTACAACTGGGCCCTGTACCGCTGGCGGCAGGCCTCCCTGTCCGACGAGGACGTCCTCTCCGACCTGCGTACGACGCGGTCCCTGCACAGCGAGCCCGCCCAGGTGGACCAGCTGCTCGCTCTGGTGCATGCCGAGCGGGGCGACGACGAGTCGGCCCGCGCGCTGCTCGCGGAGGCACCGGACGTGTCCGAAGTGGCGGCCGTGCGTGCCGAGCTGGCGCGGCGGGGGCCCGCTCGGCCGTGCGAGCGGCTGGAGGGGCATCAGGGCTCGGTGCGTGCCGCCGCTGTGAGCGCCGACGGCTCGGTGGCGCTGACCGGCGGGCAGGACGGCCGCCTGCGGGTGTGGGAGCCGGCCGGCAACCGCTGCCGGTATGTGCTGCCGCCCGAAGCGAGCGACGACACGCAGGCACGGGACACCGCCGCGAGGACAGCCTCGGGAGGCGAAACGCCCGGGACGGCGGCACGCGCGTCCGCGGCAGCGGCGGACGGCGAGACGCTCGCGCCCGTCACCGCCGTCGCGCTCACTCCGGACGGGCGCACCGCGCTGGTCGGGCGCCGCACGGGAGCCGTCGAGTTGTGGGACGTGACGGCCGGACGGCGCCTGAGCGTGTTCGGCAGACGTCGCTCGGCGGCCGTCGCGGTCGCGCTGAACGGCGCCGGCGGAGCCGTGGTCGCTTGTGCCGACGGACCGATCGAGGTCTGGGACCTGAGATCCGGACAGACCGGCCAGGGCGGGGAGGGCGGAGAGGGCGGACGTATGGTGCGCGAGCTCGAGCACCCGCCCGCGACCTTCCAGAAGCTGGACCCCGGCACCCGGCGGATCCTGCCCGAGATCCACAGCAGGCCTTCCGTCGTCTCCGCCGTCGCGCTCGCCGAGGACGGGCAGGTCGTGGTGTCGGCGTCGGACGAGGAGGGCAGCGTGGTCTCCTGGGAGGTGGCCACCGGCCGGTCGCTGTGCCGCCTCGTGAAGTCGGCGGACATGCGCAACACCGGCGTCGACCTGATCGCGCTCAGCACGGACGGCACCTACACCCTCCTGAGCGGCCGGCACCTGGCCATGGTGCGTGTCTGGGAGACCCGGACCGACCGGGTCAGGGACACCGTGCCCGACACGCTCGGCTCCTACTGCCGGGTGGCGCTGAACAGCGACGCCACCATCGGCGTCTCGGTACCGTCCGGGCGTACCGACCAGCCCGTGCGGATCTGGGAGACGCGCACCGGCCGCTGCGTCCGCACCATCGAACCCGAGGCCGTGGTCGAGCCGGTGACAGGGATGACCCTGCCGATGGACATCGACTGTGTGGCCCTCAGCGGTGACGGCCGGGTCGTCGTGCTGGGCGACCGGTGGGGCGGTGTCCAGTTCCACCACCTCGCCCCGGGCGGGTACCGGGCCCCCTGGAGCTATGCGCGTCCGCGGGCCGCGGTCGCCCTCACGGACGACGAGATGCGCGTCGACGGCATGGTCCAACGCGCGGCGGAACTGGCCGAACAGGGCAGGGTGGCGGCCGCGGCCGAACAGGTGCGGGCCGCGCGCGCCGTTCCCGGCTTCGAGCGCCACCCCGAACTGCGCACGATCTGGGCGCACCTGGGCCGGTCGGCGGGCAGGCGCACGGACCTGCTGAGCATCTGGCACCGCTACGACCTCAGCGGCGGCCTGGCCCTCACCCCGCAGGTGAGCCTCGGACTGAGCGCCGACGGGGAACTCGTTGTGACCGGCGGGGCCGACGGGCACGTGCGGGTGTGGGAGCTGCAGACCGGGCAGCAGCTGCACACGTTCGCCGAGCGGGTGGACAGCACCCACACCGTGCTGATCGCGGAGGACTGCCGCCTCGCCGTCACGGCCGACTGGGGCGGGGAAGCCCACCTGTGGGACTTCGAGAGCGGCACGAGACACACCCGGCTGTACGGCGACCAGGGGCACGTGACGGTGGCGGCCATCGACCGGAAGGGCGAACACGCGCTGATCGGCGACCACGGTGGGGCTCTGTGCCTGTGGCACCTCCGAGGGGCCGGCCGGGATCGCACGAACGTCGCGCCTCACCACGGTCGCACCATGCTGGCGCACGACGGTCCCGTCGGGGTCGTCCGGCTGAGCGCCGACGGGCGGTTCGCCGCGTCGGCCGGGCGGGAGGACCGCACCGCCCGACTGTGGACGACGGGAACAGGCGTTCCGCTGCTCACGTGCCCGCTCGGCGGAGTCGACGCCGAACTGAGGTTCTCCCCGGACGGCAGCCGGTTGTTCGTCAGCTGCGTCGGCACACTGTCCGTATGGGACGTGAGGACCCGGCGGCACCTGTACGACCGGGAGACCGGCCACGGCCCGCTGGCGCTGAGCGGGGACGGACGCATCGCCGTCAGCCCCGGCCTGTCGAAGGTCGAGGTCTGGGACACCCGGTCAGGGAGAACCGTGTGCGAACTGCCCGAGCGGGGCTCGACGTTCGACGTGAGCCCCGACGGGCACTACGTCGTCACCGCCGGCCGTGACCGGAGCCTGCGGATGTGGGACGTGCGGACGGGCCGGTGCCTGCACACCCTCGAAGGCCACCCCGAGGCCCTCACCCTGGTGACCTTCACCGCCGACAGCCGCAACCTCGTCTCCGCCGACCTCCGGCCGGGCATCCGGCTGTGGGAGCTGGACTTCGACTACGACTTCACGGGCGAAGGCTCCGGGGACCACACTCTCCCCGCGCAGGAGGAGGTCGAAGGCCGGTGACCGCACGAGTGACCGTCTCCGTGCACACCGGCACCGGGATCGTGGAGTACGGGTTCAGCGAGCCGGTGACGTGTGAGGTGGGCCGATCGGCGGAGTGCCGGATCCGCGTTCCCGAGGGGCATCGTGGCGTGTCCCGACGGCACTGCCGGCTGGACGTGGACCCGCCGCGGCTGCGGGTGCGCGACCTGAGCAGCAGCTACGGCACCCACGTCAACGGCGAGCGTCTGGGCCCCCTCGTCGAGCAGCCGCTCACGGACGGCGACGAGATCCGCATCGGTGACGTCCGGCTGCTGATCACGGTCACCGAGCCGCCGGAGGCCGCCACGGCGGCCGATCCCGAGGAGCCGGCCCTTGGTCCGCCGGTGCGGATCCCCGGCTACGACCTCGTCCGGGAGCTGGGCCGCGGCTCCCAGGGGATCGTCCACCTGGCCCGGCACCTGGCATCGGGTGAACTCGTGGCGCTCAAGCAGGTCCTGGTCCCTCAGCCGGTCGACGACAACGCGCGTTTCGCGTTCCGCCGCGAACTCGCCGGCATCCGCGCCCTGCGCCATCCGCACATCGTCGCGTTCCGCGCCGACGGCGACGAGGAGAACGCGTTCTACTTCGCCACCGAGTACTGTCCCGGTGGCAGTCTCGAGCAATGGGCCGCCCGGTACGGGGGCGCGGTGCCGGTGGACCAGGCCCTGGCGGTCGTCCGGCAGGTACTCTCGGGCCTGTCCTACGCCCACCAGGCCGAGCTGCCTTCCCCGCGGCAACCGGACGGCACGGTCACGATGGCGCATGGCCTGGTGCACCGGGATGTGAAGCCGGCCAACATCCTCGTGGCGGGGACGACCGCCGACGGCCGTCCCGTGGTCAGGCTCGCGGACTTCGGGCTGGCCAAGGCGTTCGAGCGCGCGGGGCTGTCCGGGCACACCCGGACCGGCGCGCTGGGCGGGACGATCCCGTTCACGGCACGCGCCCAGCTGCTCGGCTACAAGTACGCCGGCCCCGAGGTCGACGTATGGGCCACGGCGGCCTGTCTGTACTGGATGCTCACCGGTGCCACACCGCGCGACTTCCCGGCCGGCCGGGATCCGGTCGCGGTCGCCCTGCGCGAGCCGGTCGTGCCGGTCCGGCACCGCGCCCCGTCCGTGCCGCGGCGCCTGGCGGAGGCGATCGACGAGGCGCTGGTCGACACCCCGGGCATCAGGGTGCGGACGGCGTCCGCACTGGCGCGGTCCCTGGAGGAGGCCGTGTGACGGGCCATCGGCGTCACGCGGTGCCCGGTGTCTGACGTATCTCAGCCACCGCTGTCCCGGACGTACGCTCCACCGGCGTTCATGGTGAATCCGGTGCGGCCCAGCTTTTCGAATCCGCCTCTGAACGTGGCGGCCCGGAGGGCCTCGTCGTGCACCGCCCGCTGCTTGGCCGAGAATCCGCTTCTGTCGATGTCGAGTGTGGGAACGACGGGCACCACGGCATGCCGGAGGTCCTCGGGGAACCGCGCCAGATTGGCCTCGTACTCGGGGTCGTCCGGGTAACTCAGCGACACGGTGAGGGGCGGTTCGGCGCCGAGACGTTCAGCCACGGTACGCAGGGAGTCCGCCAGCTTCTCGAGCGCCATCCTGAGCGCTCCGCTCAGGTCCATGTCGCCGGGTGCGCGCACGTACACCGGCGGCGCGGCCTCCGGCACGACATAGCGCACCAGCACCCGGCTGTGCTGGAACCGCACCAGCAGGGAGGGCCAGGGGCCGCCTCCCTCGACCGTGAACGCGGGGCGCTCCGGGTTGTGGTACAGCCGCAGCATGACGAGGTCGACCGTCTCCATCGCCTCGGGCGGCAGGTTGTCCGGCGTGTACGGCCCCCGGCTGCGCCGGCGCAGAGAGGTCTCGTCCATCATGGCGACGATGCGAGCGGTGTCGGCGTCGACCTCCAGCATCAACGGGTCGATCACCAGCTCCGTCATGAGCTGACAGGCCGCGTCGATCCGCGACGCCACCGTCGGCCCGGTGCCGTCCGTCCGGCTTCCGCCGCGCCACCTCATTCGGCCAGGGCGACGTAGAGCGGGCTGCCGAGGAGGACGGCCCTGTCCTCGCCGGAATACAGCTCGGGGTAGGGGCAGGGCCCGTGGAGCATCCGCTTCGCCACGAACTCCACGAGCTGTACGGGGCCGCGCAGCGCGGAGTTGGCCCGGACGACGGCGCCCAGCGCGTCCGGGCCGGGGGCGTCTTCACCCGAGGCCATGGTGGCCAACTGCTGCAGCAGTGCGGGCATGAGCGAAGCGCTCATCCGGTGTCCGGCCGGCGTCTCGCCCGGAGCCGTGCTCAGGACGTGCCTCGTCGAGCCTCCCAGGCCGACGACCGTCCGCTCGCTGTGCCCGCCGAAGTACACGGCGTCCCCGTCGCCGATGGAACCCCACTGCATCGGAAGCACTCCTTGCACGTACTGCCCGGGCTCGTCCACGTCTCCCAGGTCGCCGTGGTCCGCCAGGTGCTGCAACACGCGCTCCAGACGCGCGAAGCGGTCCGGGCCCCCGCTCTCGACGCTGTGCCGGGCGCCGACCATCCTCAGCCCGAGACTCAGCTCCGTGACGCGTTTGCGCGCCCACTTCGGGTCGATCTGTGACAGCAGCATGTCGACCTTGACATCGCTGATGTACAGGTAATAGCGGAAGGACACATCCGCCCCTCTCCCCCGTGCCGACGCCCCTGATGGTACCCGGCCGACGGTCACGTGAGCGCGAAACGGCCGTCCACGTCCCACTCCCCCAGCAGTCCGGCGAACTCCCGTACGGCGGACAGGGGGTTCGTCCGGCAGTGCCACGTGGACCTGCCGGGTGGGGCGTGCTCGAGCAGTGGTCGCAGCACCGGATCGGCCGGTACGGCGCGCGCGGCCGGCTCGGGCACCAGTGTCACACCGAGACCGGCGGCGACGAAGCCGAACTTGCCCGTCCATTCCGCCACCCGGAGCCCCGTGCGCGGTGTGAACCCGGCCGCGGCGCAGGCCGCGGTGAGCCGCGTGGGCCGACCGCTCGGCGCCGCGTGGTCGCGCTCAAGTTCCAGCTCGACTGCCCGCGGCCGTCCGGCGGCTGCTGCACCGGCAGGGCTGGTCCTGGCAGAGTCCCGCCCGCCGGGCGCTGGAACGCGACGAGCACGCGGTCGAGCCGTGGGAGAAGGACGTGTGGCCGCAGGTGGAACGTCTGGTCGCACGCGTCCACATCCAGCTGGGCGCCCCCGTTGTTCTGGTCTGGGACGAACGCAGATCGAGGGACCGCCTTGCACCCCGGCTGACCGCTCTGGAGACGGTTCAGTCAACGGCGTCGCGCAGCAGGTCCCGCACTCCCGACCGACGTCAGACGCTGATCGCGTGCAGAAAACGCTCGGCGTCCTCGGCATCGGCCAGCCGCCCGAGGTTGAGCCAGGATCCGTCGCCGAAGCGCAGGAAGAAGTGACGTCGGCCCGGCTCGCGATGAAGCCGGGCCTCGCCCCGTGGGAACTCGCTGACGATCTCGAAGTCGTCCGCCTTGGTGGGCGAGAGGCGACGCCCCGGCGAGGCGGCGACGCAGATCCGTTCACGGGTCAGCAGGAGCAGGCGCCTGGAGTTGGGCGACTGCGCGTACCAGCGCAACAGCAACTGCCCTGCGGTCAGCGCCCAGTCGCCGTCGAACACGTCGTCGGACGGCTCCGGTACGCGCGGCCGGTCGGCGCTCGTGCGCCGCGTTCCGGCCGCACGCCCGGCCCGTGCGCGGGACTGCTCCTCGCGGGTCTCCTTCCACAGGAGCCAGTCGACCTTCTTCAGAAGCTGATCGGCCAGGAACCAGGGGATGACGACGGCACCGGCGAGGGTCAGGCCGGCGTAGTACAGCCAGTGCCGCCCCGGTTTCAGACGGCCCTTGCCCGCCGCGCGGTGAACGTCCTTCGGCGGCGCCGGAATGGCCTTGCGCAGGCCGCACCAGACCAGGGCCACGGGCTCCTCGCCGAGGATCTTCCGTGCCCGCCGGTGCACCTTCCGCTTCGCCATGCCGAAAATCCTAGAGAACCCCGGGCGGCGGTGCTCCGGCAGGTCCGGGCGGACGCCGTTCGACGGTGAGCGCCTTGCTGTAGACCGTGGAGCTGCGCTGGACGGTCATGCCGATCCGCTCGTAGAGCGAGAGCGCGCCGGTGTCCGTGTGCGTCCACAGCGTGCAGGTCCGCTTCCCCCGGTGGTAGAAGGTGCGGAACGCCTCCCGCAGCAGCAGGCGGGCGATCCCCCGGGTGCGGTGGTCGCTTCGTACCGCGACCCGCTCGACGTACCCTTCGTCGCTGCCGGGGACGTCCGAGGACAGGACCACACCGACCATCTGGCCGCCGGCGAACGCCACGGGGGATGCGGCCGGCTCGAACGTCGCGGGTTCGACCGTGAGACGGGCCCACTCCGCGTAGGTCTTGCGCCGCTGCTGCCACTCGTCGAACGCGTCCTCGGTGACCTGGTACGCCGCTTGTTCGTCACCGGGGCGGAACGGCCGGACGGTGACACCCGCCGGCGGCTCGGGCACCTCCGGTTCGTCGGGCATCGCGATCGCCAGCAACCACTCGGTGACCAGCGGCAGGTACCCGCTGGACCGCAGGAGCGCGCCGGCCAGGTGATCGCTGTCGGGAACCGACTGGGAGAGCCGGTCGGCCCCCAGCTGCCCGGCCCGCGCCTCGGCCCAGTCCAGGAGCGAACGGCCCAGGCCCCGCCCCCGGTGATCAGGGTGTACATGGACCCTGGCCCGCCGCCCCTTCACTCGGCTCCAGCCGGCCAGGTCGCCCTTGGCGTCGCGTACGAGCACCGTGTCGGACATCGGTTCCCGGCCCATCGGACCGAGATCGGCGGCGATGCGGTCGAAGCCGGTCACCGCGCGGCCGAGCAGCTCGAGCTCGCACTCGGTGACCATGCGGTGAACCGCCTGCGCATCGGCCGTGGTCGCCGATCGGCTCCGGTAGCCGGCCGGCCACGGCTCGGGGAGATCAGACATGGGTGAACCCTGCGCCATTCCGGCCGCCATGTCGACCTGGCGTCGACCTGGCAACGGTCGGCCGGTTCCGATCAGGGCCGCGGTCGCCGCGCTCCGCACGCACGTCCGCGCTCTTCGCCCCTTCGCCCGCGGGCCGACCCGGACGCGGGCCCTCGCGGGCACGCCTGGGCGGCGTGCGGCCCCGCCACGCCGCAGCGGCGGGGACCACCTCCCCGCCGCCTGGGACGACACCCGGCCACCCGCCGGCCGCCGCGGCCGAGAAGCCGTCCTCGCCCGCCGCAGCGGCGACCACCGGTTCCCGGTGGCTATACACCGGCGCCCGGACGGCCTGAGTGCCGCTGTCCACGACGCCGCCGCCGAGCGTGCAGCCGGCATTCGGGCCCCCCACCCGAACCGCTGAGATCCGGCCGCCCTCGGCCGTCCACGGGTCAACGCGCTCCTGACCTGGGAACCGGTCCGATCGCGCCGGTGGCAGCGGAGCCGTTCTCTCAGCGGCCCGCGGCTGTCACCGCGGCCAGGTCCTCGCCGGTGAGTTCGGCGATGCGGTGCGGGGCGACACCTGCGGCCAGCGCCCGCGCGAGCAGTTCGTCGCGGCCGTCCGTGCAGTCGCGGTAGGCGAGCAGCTCGTTCTCGACCGCGGCGGCGGCCTCCGGAGCCGTCCGGTGCCGCAGTCGGCTCAGTTCCTCGTCGCTCAACGGGACCGGCAGCCGCTCCGCGTTCCCGGGAATGTCCTGCGTGGCTTCCGGAGGCACCACCCGGAGCTGCGGGGACGTCGCCGGCACACCCTGGGCGTCCAGCCAGGCACGCACCGAGGCCGTCTCCATACAGGACAGCTCACCCACGGCGGCCGGTGGAACGCCCAGCGGCGTGGCCGGGTCCTCGACGAGAAACAGATAGGCGTCATCAGTCATCAGCGGCTCCTCGTGACAGTTCGTCGGCCCGTCGCCGTTCCGGTTACCCCGTCCACGTCCGCATACCGCACGTGCGTCTCGTCGTCGGTCACAGAACCACGGGAACCGCTCCCGGCGCGGCCGCAAGCCGGGCCCGCCCGCCATGACCGCAGTGGACTATCCGGTCGCCGAGTCCCAGTCTGTCGGCCTCGGCCAGGAAGGCGGACAGCGGCGAGCGCATCACCGTGTAGTCGTCGTAGTGCACGGGCAGGATGCTGCGGGGCCCGAGGCGCCGGGACAGTTCCGCACCCTGCGCGCCGTCCATGGTCACCACGAATCCGCCGGGGAGCCGGGTGCCGCCCAGGTGCAGGACGGCGAGATCGGCCGCGGGAAAGCGCTCGGCGATCTCGTCGAGGCCGTCGTACACCAGCGTGTCGCCTGAGATGTAGAGCCGCAGCCGCGGCGGACGCCCGACGGGGCCGAACTCGACCATGCTGCCCATCACCGGAGGCAGGAGCCCTCGCAGCACCCGGTCGCCGGCATGCCGGCCGGGCAGCGCGGTGATCCTGGCCTGCACCCCGCCCCGCGAGAGGGTGATTCCCTGCCAGGTGCGCAGTCCCGCGGTCCGGCCAAAACCGTGGAACACCTTGAGCCGGCGCGCGGCATGGGGTGTGGTGAGCACCGGAACGGTGCGGTCCAGGTGCCGGCGGGCCTGACGGTCCCAGTGGTCACCGTGCAGATGGGACAGCACGATCCCGTCGAGACGGGGCAGTTCCCGCGGTCCGACGGCCGGCTCGGTCAACCGCCGGCTCACCAGGCCGTGGCCGAGATAGGCGTACTGGCCGCGGTGCAGGAAGTTCGGGTCGGTGAGCAGGGTCAGCGGCCCGTGCCGCAGGAGCACGGTCGCGTTGCCGATGAAGTGGATGTCGACCGCGTCGCCGCTGAGGTCGTCCTCGGTCCTGGGCATGGTCACCCGCCCTTCGCCTGAGCCGGAGGCACCACCGCCGCCGGGCGCAGGTGCTCTCTTCGCAGGGCGGGGTACCCCTGGGCGGGCGGAGCCACTCCACCTCGAATCCACGGGGGGGCCGGCTCGCCATGTCGGCAACGCGGAGGTGTGCTCGTGTTCGAGGGGTTCGAGGTCCGGCAGGTGCAGACGGACGACGCGTCGATTTTCGTGCGCTACGGCGGCGAGGGCCCACCGGTGGTGCTGCTGCACGGCCATCCGCGCACGTCCGCGACCTGGCACCGGGTCGCCCCGCGGCTGGTCCGGCGCGGCTTCACGGTCGTCTGCCCGGACCTGCGCGGCTACGGTCGGTCCCGGGGGCCGGAGCCCACGCCCGATCACAGCGGGTACGCCAAGCGAGCCGTCGCCGAGGACGTGATCGCGGTGCTGCGTGCCCTCGGCCACGACCGGTTCGCCCTCGCCGGGCACGATCGCGGGGGCCCGGTGGCACTGCGGCTGGCCCTCGACCATCCCGCTGCGGTCTCCCGGGTGGCTCTCCTCGACTGCCTGCCGCTGAGCGAACACCTGTCCCGTATCACGGCCGAGTTCGCCACGCGGTGGTGGCACTGGTTCTTCTTCGCCCAGCCGGACATCCCGGAGCGGGTCATCAACGCCGATCCGGACAGCTGGTACCGCGGCGATCCGCGGAGCATGGGACGGGAGAACCACGACGAGTGGCGGCAGGCCACCCGGAATCCCGCGGTCGTGCGGGCGATGCTGGAGGACTGCCGGGCCGGCCTGACCATCGACCGGCAGCACGAAGAGGCGGACCGGGCCGCAGGAGCACGGATCCGGTGCCCCGCGCTGATCCTGTGGTCGCTGCGGGACGACCTGGAGGAGCTGTACGGGGATCCGCTCGAGGTCTGGCGGCATTGGGCCGTCGACGTCCGTGGCCACGGCATCGACTCCGGCCACCATGTGGCGGAACAGGCTCCCGAGGCGCTCGCGTCCTCTTTGGGGGACTTCTTCGCCGGGGCCGCATGAGGGGCATCTCAGGTGTCCGCATATGGCCGAGGGTGGTACGGCGCTGGGGCCGGGGAACTGGTAGTTCCTCATAGGGACGGCCGACACCGACGGAGACGAGGGTCATGGCAACCAGCGTGAGCGGAACGAGGGCCGAAACCGCGCCGACCAGCCTTCAGCTGCCGGGGATCGTGCTGGGGGTGGGGCTGGGCGGGTTCGTCGACGGCATTCTGCTGCACCAGCTCCTGCAGTGGCACCACATGCTCACCAGCACGAACCACGATCGTATCGGTGTGAAGTACTACGACCCGCACACCGTCTCCGGGCTGGAGATGAACACCGTGTGGGACGGCGTCTTCCACACCGTGTGCTGGATCGCCGTACTCACCGGCCTGGCGATCCTGTACTCACGGGTGACGGCCGACCGGCGCCGGGTGTGGGCCTCGCGGGTCCTGTGGGGCTGGATTCTGGCCGGCTGGGGCATCTTCAACCTTGTCGAGGGCATTCTGGACCACCAGATCCTGGGCATCCACCACGTCCGCGGCGGGCCGCACCAAGTGTGGTGGGACATGGGCTTCCTCGTCCTCGGGGCCCTGCTGCTCGCGGGCGGCTGGCTGCTCCAGCGGGGTGGACGGCCGGTCGGCTACGCGATCCCGGACGCCGGGCGAGCGGGGCGCGTCGGCTGATGCACGAGGACACACCGCACGTGCATCACCCGGCGGACGGCAGCCCGCTGGAAATCCTGCTGCCGACGGCCGCCCTGCTGTTCTGTGCCGTCGGCTATGTGTTCCTGGCCCACCGGGCGCGGCAGCGCAACCCGGTACTGGGCTGGAGCCTCTGGCGCGGCGCCGGTTTCCTCGCCGGCCTCGCCCTGCTGTCCGTGGCGCTGCTCCCGCCCGTCGCGTCCCTGGCCCACAACGACTTCCGCGCACACATGGCCCAGCACCTGCTCATCGGGATGTACGCCCCGCTGGCACTCGTGCTCGGTGCCCCGGTGACCCTCCTGCTGCGCACCCTTCCCGTGTCCCACGGCCGCCGCCTGACCGCCTTCCTGCACAGCCGCCCGGCCCGTCTTCTCGCTCACCCCGCCGTGGCCCTGTCGCTGTCCACGGGCAGCCTCGCGGTCCTGTACTTCACGCCGCTCTTCGACGCGGCCATGGCCCACCCGGCCGGACACTGGCTGCTGCACGCGCACTTCCTGCTGTCCGGGTGTCTGTTCGCCCATGCCATCGCCGGTCCCGACCCCGCGCCGCGCCGCCTCGGCGTGCGTGCCCGACTGGTCTGCCTCGGCTGCGCCATCGCCGCGCACTCCGTCATGGCGCAGCTGATGTACGGCGGATTCTGGGTCGACATCCACGCTCCCGTCCCCCAGGTCCAGGGCGGCGCGGAGATCATGTACTACGGCGGCGACATCGCCGAACTCCTCCTCGCCGCGGCCCTCGTTGCCACCTGGCGCCCCGAACCGGCGTTGAGACTGGTGGGCTCGCATGTCGGGGCGTCACGTATTCGTGGCTGATGCCCGCACCTCCATGATGCTGAGTGAGCCGTCAGACGGCCGTCCATCGGGGTCACGTGAAGTCGTGGTGCCCTGCCCGGCCCTGACGCGGCAGTCTTCGATTGGTCCAGGATGTGCTCCGGAGTGTCGCCGCGCGCCTCGGACATGGAGACCACGGCGCTTCGCCTGCCGTCGTCGGTGACCCCGTTGATGGTGATGTAGCCGCCCTCGTGGCCCCAGTAGGTTCCTCCGCAGCTCAGGGGGCGTTCGGCCAGGCCGAGCCCGTATCGGCCGCCGGGCCACAGCCGTTGGACCTCCGCGCTCACGGGGACGGTTTGCTTCATCTCGGCCAGCTGCCGCGTCGGTCGCAGGCGACCCGCGAGCAGCGCGGCGTTCACCTTGTTGCGGGCCGGCACCTCCTGCGGCCCGTACCCGCCGGCCGCCGACCCGCGAGA
This sequence comes from Streptomyces sp. NPDC045022, assembly GCF_056432605.1. Lineage (NCBI taxonomy): Bacteria > Bacillati > Actinomycetota > Actinomycetes > Kitasatosporales > Streptomycetaceae > Streptomyces > Streptomyces sp. NPDC045022. Next base: position 149,322 of record NZ_JBWKIR010000012.1, on the reverse strand, counting down.
GACGTCATGACGCCATGCCGTCACTGGCCGCATGCGCGTCCGTGGGGACCGACGGAACGTAATGTGAGGCCATGACCGGCGAGACTGATCTGCGAACACTCCTCAGCGGCATGCGTCCGGAGCTGAACCCGGGCCGCTATGTCTTCACCATGGCCGAAGGCGGTGTCCCCTCCGGCGTCACCCCCGTGGTCACGGTCGCCGAGCAGGAGGGTCTCACCCTCGTGGTGCCGCAGGCGGATGCGGACGCGGCGGCGATGGCGTACGACTACGTGGCCGGATGGATCACCCTGCGCGCCCACTCCGCGCTGGACGCGATCGGACTGACCGCCGCGGTCTCACGCGCCCTCGCCGACGCGGGCCTGAGCTGCAACGTCGTCGCAGGTTTCCATCACGACCACCTCTTCGTACCGTATGAGCAGGCCCACCGGGCGGTCGACGTGCTCCGGCGCCTGGCGGACAACTCCGCCTGAGACGACGGGGTTCGGCCGCCGCCCGCGAGACGGGCACGCTCCGGTGAGACCGCGCGGGGACGTAGGCCGGTTCTGCCGCACACGCTCGAAGCCCGCCGCACGAGCGGCGGGCTCCGTGGGCCGAAGGCTCTGTCAGTGGGTCGTCAGCAGTCCTTCCCGGAGCCGCTTGAGCGTGCGGGAGAGCAGTCGTGACACATGCATCTGGGAGACACCCAGGCGGTCGCCGATCTGAGCCTGCGTGAGTTCCTCGACGAAGCGCAGGTGCAGGATCAGCCGGTCCCGTTCGTCGAGTTCGGCGATCATCGGGGCCAGCGCGTGGAAGTCCTCGACCAGCTCCAGCGCGGTGTCCTCGGTGCCGATGAAGTCCTGCAGCGCGGTCTCGCCGTCCTCACTGCTGTTGATCGCGGCGTCCAGGGAAGCCGAGTTGTAGCCGTTGGCCGCCAGCCGGGCCTCGACGACCTCATCCTCGGTCAGGCACATCAGCTCCGACAGCTCCTTGACCGTGGGGGTACGGCCCAGCCGGCTGCGCAGTTCCTCGGTGGCGCGGGCCAGCTGGACGCGGGCCTCCTGCAGGCGCCGCGGGACGTGCACGGCCCAGGACGTGTCACGAAAGAACCGCTTGATCTCACCCACGATGTAGGGGACGGCGAAGGAGGTGAACTCCACCTCCCGCGACAGCTCGAACCGGTCGATCGCCTTGATCAGGCCGATCATGCCGACCTGGACGATGTCCTCCATCTCCTCCGGCCCACGGCTGCGGAAACGAGCCGCCGCGAAGCGGACCAGGGACATGTTCATCTCGATCAGCGTATTGCGGGCGTACTGGTACTCGGGGGTTCCCTCCTCGAGCAACGCCAGCTGGTCGAAGAACACCTTGGACAAGGCGCGGGCATCCCTGGGGGCCACGCTCGACGGGTCGGCGAGTTCGGGCAACTCGACTGCCGCCCGCGTGTCCTGGCCCGCCACGGTCTGCGCTGTCATGGGGTTCCCCTCCCGGATCGGTGCTGTTGCTGCCGGTGTCGTCAACGAAACGCCGTCTACCCGGACAGTCTGCATGCATGCCTGTTCCTCACGAGATCGTCGGCTGTCCGGGCCGGCCCGCCGGGACGTGCCGGCGGCAGGGAAGCGTCCGGACAGCCGGCAACCGTGCGGCGCTCACGGCGAGTTACGGCAGTCCCGCTGCCGCCTCTGCCCGTTCGCGTACCCATGGCCCGGCGATCGTGAGCCTGTGCTGCGGCATCGCCGGACTTGTCATCCTGGACATCGTCCCCGGGTCCGCCGGCCATCGTCTTCGGCGTCGTCGCCCGGCGTCGGGCGTGGGCGGCGGCGGGCGGCGTCGGGCGGCGTCGGGCGGCGGTCGAGAACGGCGCGGCCCGCGTCTGTGCCGCACGGCTGCGGGGCCGGCGCAAGTCCTGCCCCGGCGCACGCCGCATGCGAGGGTGCGCCGTGCGCGGGATCATGGTGGTGGAGCCGTCGGTCTCCGATGCCGGTCCGAGGCGAAGGAGGATGCCGTGTGCCGTCTTTTCGGGCTGAGCAGCTCTCCCCTGCGTACGTACGCCACGTTCTGGCTGCTGGACGCCCCTGACAGTCTCAGCGCACAGAGTCACCGCGAACCCGACGGCACGGGGCTGGGCTACTTCGCCGTGGACGGCGCCCCGGAGGTGCACAAGGCCCCGATCGCCGCCTACGAGGACCGTGACTTCGCCCAGGAGGCCCGGGAGGTGGAGTCGGCCACCTTCCTCGCCCACATCCGTTACGCCTCGACCGGTGGTCTGGACCTGCGCAACACCCACCCCTTCGAGATGGAGGGTCGGTTGTTCGCGCACAACGGCGTGATCGAGGGCCTCGACGCACTCGACCGCCGGCTGGGCGCGGACCGCTCACTGGTGCGCGGCGACACCGATTCCGAGCGGTTCTTCGCCCTGGTGACCCGGGAGACCGCGGCGCACGGCGGCGACGTGTCCGCGGGCATCGTCTCCGCGGCCCGCTGGACCGCCGCGAACCTGCCCCTGTACGCCCTCAACATCATCCTGGTCACTCCCACCGATCTGTGGGCCCTGCGTTATCCCGCCACCCACGAGCTGTACGTGCTCCAGCGTCCCGCGGGCGGTCATCATGGATCGCGGCATCTGGATCACAGCGGCCGCCACGGTCGGCTGCGCGTACGCTCGGCGGCCCTGGGCGATCGTCCCGCGGTCGTCGTGGCCAGCGAGCCCCTGGACGAGAACCCGCACTGGCGGCTCATGGAACCGGGCGAGCTGCTCCACGTCGACCTCCGCCTGCACACCACGTCACGCCTCGCCCTCCCCGACCCTCCGGTCCATCCCCTCACCCTCGCCGACCTGCGCCCCACCGCGGCCGCCTCGCAGCGGCCCGGGTAGCACGGCGTGCGCGGCGAGGGAGGCATCGAGCAGGTGTCGGACAGTGGCGCGGGGGCATCGGCGATGTATGGGCACACAGGCATGGGCACTGCATGGACGGTTCCGGGCCCGCCGGGCGGCTGACAGCACGGCGATGGCCACCGCGGCCCGGGCGGGCTTCGCCGCCCGGGGGCTGATCTACGTACTGGTGAGCGTCATCGCGCTGCAGATCGCCTTCGACGGTGACGGCGGAGGTCAGCAGGCCGATCGCGGCGGTGCTCTCGGGGAACTGGCCGGCAAGCCGTTCGGGTCGGTGATGCTGTGGATCGTGGGGATCGCGCTCGCCGGCATGGGCCTGTGGCGGCTGTCGGAGGCGGTCTTCGGCGGCACGGGCCCCGCCGGTTCCAAGCTCACCAAGCGGGCGGCGAACGCCGGCCGTTTCCTCTTCTACGCCTTTGTGTCGTACTCGGTGCTGTCCTATGCGGCCGGGGACCGGGGCAGCGGCAGCGGCTCCTCCGACAAGCACACCGAGGATGTCACCGCCCTGATCCTGAAGTGGCCCGGCGGCCAGTGGATCGTCGGCATCGCGGGTGCGGCCGTGGTGATCGCCGGACTGTGGATCGCGGTCCTCGCCGTGCGGAAGAGGTTCCGGAAGGAGCTGCGGACCGAGGCCATGTCACGGCGGGCGGAGCAGGTCTCCGACTTCCTCGGGGTGACGGGCGGTACGGCGCGTGGGATCGTGTTCGCCGTCGCCGGTGTGTTCGCCGTCGTCGCGGCCGTCCAGCACCAGCCCGGCAGGGCCAAGGGCATGGACGACACCCTGCGCTCCTTCCGGGATCTGCCCGCCGGTCCGTGGCTGCTCGCCCTGGTCGCGCTCGGCCTCGCCGCGTTCGGTGTCTTCTCGTGGTGCAACGCACGCTGGCGCAGGATCTGAGCGGCCCGCGCCCTCGCTGACGGATCGCGGGTTCCGAAAGCGTCCCACCCGTCCGCCGGCGCCCCCTGCCTGTCACGGCTCCCGCCGGTGGCGGGCCTGTCGGGTGATCGTCCACCGGCCACCCGTGACCCGCCTCACGCGGCGGATACTTGCGCAACCCTTAAACTGTCGCCGTGGAGACGACCGAGGTGACCGGCTGGGAGCTCGCGGTGCTCGACGGAGGGCCCGCGGACGGACTGCGGATGAAGGTCTCCGACCGGCCGCGCGTGATCCAGGTGACGTACCCGTGCGAGGTGGAGGCCGAGTCGCCCGGCGGCGTGCGCGTGGAAGCGGTGTACCTCTACCGCCGCGACTACACCGTGACCGACGGGCCCGTGCGGTACGGCTTCGACATCGCCAGCCCCTGACACCGAGTCCCCGGCCCGCGCGCCGACGGCCGGCCGGGACACGTTCCTCATTCGTCGGAGTCGGGCTTGCTCCGTGCCGCCGCGTAGGCCTGGGCCGGTGTCATGGAGACGCCGTTGAGGCTGACCGTCCGGTAAGGGCTGACCTTGGCGCAGGTCTTGGCCTGGTCGGCGGTGGAGGCGTGGGCGTTGGAGACCGCGGCCTCGGTGTCGGCGGGCGTGGACGAGGGGCCGCCGCCCGGATAGCTGGTGCCGCCGGGCCAGTCGCTGCCCACCACCAGGGTCAGGCCCGGGCCGGTGCCCTGCGTCAGATGCGAGTCGGACAGTCCGAGCGCCTTGGCGACCGTCCGGGCCTCGGTCTTCCGGCCGGTCCCGTAGGTGAGGGTGGTGGTGGCCGCGGGGTTCGGCGCGTTGGCCGTGGTCGTGGCGGAGCTGAAGCCCTGCCCGGTCAGGGCGGTGGCGACGGCGGAGGCGCGGCCGGTGATGGCGGTGCCGTTCTCCACCGTCACGGCGATCTGGGCCGGGGGCACGGCCGAGGCGGTGGCCGTGGCCTTCGCGGTCGCGGAGGCCGCGGACTTCTTGCCGGAGCCGCTGGTCAGGGGCTGGTCATGGGCGATCGTGGAGAACAGGGCCTTCGCGCCGGCGCCCACCACCACACGGTTGTCGTCGGTGGGGTCCGGGGCCGTCTGCATCGTCGTGAAGGTGATCCGCTTGGTGGGCACCTTGTTCACATCGGCCGCGAGCGCGGCCAGCTTCTTCACCGTGCTCAGGCCCTCGTCCACGGTCAGCGCCTTGGTGGCGGCGTCGGCGAGGGCGTAGACCGCGCTGGGGTCGGTGAGCGTGCCCGCGCTCTTGAACTTGCGGATCATCGCGCTGAGGAAGATGTGCTGCGAGATGGTCCGGCCCAGGTCGCTGCCGTCGCCGAAGCCGTGCCGGGAGCGGACGAACTCCAGGGCCGCGACGCCCTTCAGGGTGTGGGTGCCCTTGGACAGCTTCAGGTGCGAGTAGGTGTCGTAGACGTCGTCGCTGACGCACACGGGGACGCCGCCGACCGCGTCGGACATCTTGACCACGCCGGAGAAGTCGAGCTTGACGAAGTGGTCGACGGGGACGCCGGTGAGCTGGTGGACGGTGGCCACCTGGCAGGCGGGACCGTACTCCAGCGCGCTGTTGATCTGCCCGTAGTAACCGTGGGTGGACTGGCCCGACTCGCTGTCCTTGCAGGCCGGGACCTTGGTCATGGTGTCGCGGGGGATGCTCATCACGGTGGCGTTGGAGCGGTCCGCGGATATGTGCAGCACCATCTGCACATCCGCGTTGCTGCCGGTCTGCACGCCGGTCTTCGAGCAGCCGCCGCCGAGCTTGCAGTCGCTCTTGCTGGTACGGCCGTCCGAGCCCATCACCAGGATGTTGATCGGGGTGCGGCCGAAGGCGTCGGCCTTCTCCGTGCCGCCCTTGCCGTCGAGCGAGACGCTGTGGATGTTGCCGTTGAGGTGCTGGTAGAACCACCAGCCGGCACCGGCGGTGACCACGATGATCGCGGACAGGCATGTCCCGAGGATCTTCAGCACCCGCCTGCCGCGGCGCACCGGACGGGCCCCGGCCGCTCGCCGGCCGCCACGCTGGCGGGCGGCCGCACGGGTCGCGGCCCGGCCGTCGGGCGGACGCGTCCCGGCAGGCTCGGGCATACGCGGGCCTGGCACCCGCCCGTCAGGGCTGCGCGTTGCCTGACCTGCGGGCCCGTCCCACGGGTCGCTCATCTCCCACTCCCATGAACGGTCGGGCTCGTCAGGCCGGGGCGTCCGATGGACAGCCAGGCTCGCGCGGCGGTGGACAGGCGGGTGAAGCGGAGGTTCACCTCGATTGCGTAGTTGCGCAATCTAACAAACCCGGGGCGCGAACAGGACAGACCACACGCGATTCACAGGTGAGGCATCTCATGGCACGGCCGCGCCGGGTTCCGCCGTCAGCCGCCGATCCCGCGCAGGTGGTGCAGCGGGGCGGCGGCGGGCCGCGGGCGTGCGGTCAGCTGGCCCACCATCGCACGGACCAGGGTCACGACGTCCGGGTCGTCGAGGTAGTAGACCTGCCGGCGACCCTCGCGGCGGGAGCGGACGAGTCCGGCGAGTTTGAGTTTCGCCAGGTGCTGGCTGACGGCGGGCAGCGCGCCGCCCACCCGGACGGCGAGGTGCGTGACGTCGCTCTCGCCCTGTGACAGGGCCCACATCAGGTGCAGCCGGGCGGTGGAGGCGAGGAGTCCGAACGCGGCGGCGGCCTGCGCGAGCACCTCGGCGGGCGGATCCTCGAAGCCGGCGGCGTTCTCCCTCACGACCCTCTCCCCTCCGCCCTCGTCACAGTCGACGCACACGCGCCCACCCAGTGTAGGCGCGCGCGGACCGGCCGATGCGTCTACCGGGCGAACGAGCCGATCGTGCGGACGGTCCGGTCGAGGTGTCGGCGCCGCGCCCGCGGAAACAGTACCGACCGCTCTGACGGGGTGTCACCGACCTGCCGTGGGCGTGGAGCGCACGACCCGGAAACCCACGTCGTCGATCCGGAACGTGGGATGGCTACGCCGCCGTACCGACGCGCGGCAACTCCAGTGCTCGTCCGACCAGCCTCCGCCACGCAGCACCCGATAACCGCCGTAGACCTCCGCGTCGTAGACGTCCCAGCACCAGTCCCATACGTTGCCCAGCATGTCGTAGAGCCCCCACGCGTTGGGCAGCTTGCCGCCCACCGGGTGGATCCGCTCGTTGGAGTTGCCCCGGTACCAGGCGACCTCGTCCAGCCGGCCGTACCGCGGGCCGGTGGTACCGGCACGGCAGGCGTGCTCCCACTCGGCCTCGGTCGGCAGCCGGAAGCCGTCGGCGGAGGTGTTCCAGTCGGCCGTTCCGACGTCCTCCCCCAGCTGGTACGCGGGCGTCAGCCCCGCACGCCGGGACAGGGCATCGCAGAACCGGACCGCGTCCCACCACGACACGCCCTCGACGGGCAGCCGGTCTCCCCGGGCGGTGCTCGGCCGCCGACCGGTGACCTCCGCGTACCACGCCTGAGTGACCGGGAAGGCGGACATCTCGAACGACGCCACCTCGACCGGCCAACTGCGTTCCGTCCGCCGGTCCGACAGCGTCACGCGTCCCGCGGGGACGGCCACCATGTCCTGCCCTGAGTGCGTGTCCACGACAGGCCACACTATCGGCGTCCGCGCGGCGGGCCGATCGCTCGTCGGCTCAGCCCCCGGCCGGGGGCGTTTCACGGTCGGGGCCGGTCGGGGGCAGGGAGGTGGTGAAGGTGGTGCCGTGGAAGTCCCGTCCCTGCACCACCGGTCCGGAGAAGGTGCCACCGCTGATCACGTTGTGTACGTCGCCCTCACCGGTGCGCACCTCTCGCGCTCGCTCGTGCCAGTCCCGCAGCCCGGCGCAGAAGCCGGCGTCGACGGCGGCGCGCACCGCCAGAGCCGTGCTCAGCGCCTGTGCGCGCGCCGGGTCGGCCGGGGTCTCCCGCAGACGGGCCAGCTCCACCTCGCCGGAACTCACTTCGGGAGGATCGGCTGCCCCGACCCGGCCGTGCCGGAACGGGCGCCGCACCAGCGCGCTCAGCCCCGCCCAGGCCTGCCGCCCGGCCTCACCGCCGGCACCGCCCGCCAGCGCCCCCAGCAGCGCCACAGAAATGGGATCCACCGCGCACCGTCCTTCCCGCCGCGCCCTCACTGACGGTGGACACCTTACGAGCGCCGACGGTTGCACCTGACACTCCCTCAAGGTTGCCCCGTGCAGCGGCAGGCGTGGCGCGATTTCGAACGGGCACTCGTACGCCACCGACGACAGAGGAGTGGCCTACCCGTCATGGAGATATCCGGAATCATCAGCGCGCTCGTCATCGGCATCGTGATCGGCGTCCTCGGACGGCTCGTCGTGCCCGGCCGCCAGCACATCGGCATCCTGTGGACGGTCGTGGTCGGTATCGTCGCCGCACTCATCGGAACCGCCATCGCGGCCGGTATCGGTGTCGCGGACACCAAGGGCGTCGACTGGATCGAATGGCTCCTGCAGATCGCTCTCGCGGCCCTCGGTGTGGCCGCGCTGAGCCGGGTGAAGGTACTGCACTGACGACACGACACCCGACGGCACCCGTCATCGTCCGGTCCGACCCCGCGGCCCCCGCCAGATGATCCGGCGGGGGCTCTGTGCGCGCGGGGGCCGTGCCGCGAGGCGGCCACGAGGGCGTGACTCCTGTGATGCGGGTGGCTCAGTGGTGCTGCCGGGTCCGGTCCGGCGCTGCGGCGCTAGGGCAGTCTCACGAAGGGGGCCAGGAAGGCTCGGGCTCCGGGAGTGTCCAGGCGGTAGGTGACGTTGGTGGCGTAACAGGGCGTGTCCCCGGTGATGGTGGTGGAGACGAGGACGTTCCTGCCGTCGATGACGGCGAAGTCGGGCCCGCCGGAGTCGCCGTAGCAAGCGCCGCCGTTGCCCTGGGGAGCCGTCATGCCCAGCCGTACCCAGGCGGCGTTGAGGGCGTTGAACGTCACGGGCGCCTTCATGCGGACGCCTCCGCCGGGGTGGGTCTGGCCGCCGGGTCCGTTGGCCGCCTCCTGCGTGCCGTAGCCGGCGACGAACCAGTCGGTGGAGTTCAGCCCCTGCGGGGCGAGGGCGCCCAGTTGGTTCGCGGTCGGCAGGACGGCCGGGGTGAAGGACCAGCGGGAGGCGACCTTGGCGGCGGGCAGCTCGACGACCGCGATGTCGTGCGGATCTGAGGCGGGGCCCGGGTAGTCGGGGTGCGTGTGCGCGATGCCTTCGACGGCGACGGCGTTCGCCTGGGCGGCCGGGTCCCCCGGGTATCGACTGGCAGCGGCGTCGAGCCCCGCTTGCACGTCCTGGTCGAGCGAGACGTAGAAGCGGACGCCGGCCGGCCAGTCGCTGGTGCAGTGTGCGGCGGTCAGAAAGGTGTTCGCGTCGATCATCGTGCCGGAGCACACCCAGTCGACGCGGTCCGGGGTCGCCGGATCGTTGTCATGGTCCCAGGTGGCCACGAGCGCGCCGACCTCGGTGCGTTCGGGTGCCGGTGTGGCGTTGTACGAGTTGATCGCGGAGGAGGGCAGCACCGCGGCGAGCACGGTGGCGCAGGCCGCGGCGGTGACGGCGGTGGCGCGTACGGCTGTCAAGAAGAACCCCTTCACGTGGGTGTTGTGGGTCAGGTGTTCTCCTGTGGGAGGTAGGGAGCATTGAAGTGCGTCCGGCGGTCCGGGACAAGACGCCGCTCAGCGGGTGTCGGCGGGCCCCGGGAGGAACTCCCCGGCGATGCTGGGGACTCGGGCCACCGCGCGCCGACCGGCGGGTGAGTCCCCACCAGGGCGCGCGCGTGGTACGTGCCGCGGTCCTCCGCGCCCGCGCCCAGCACGATCCGGTCTTCGGGTGACCGCGCGCCGGATCCTCAGCGTTCGGCGCGTCAGCGGGAGCCGGGCGCCGTGAGGCCGCCGACGGGGTCGTCCCACAGGGCGATCCGGGCGGTGATGCGCTTGCCGACCGGCTCCCGTCGTGCCTCGAAGCCCTGGACGACGGCCATCACGATCTCCAGACCGTGCTGGCCCACCCGGCCCGGTTCCGCGGCCCTGGCCACGGGCAGGACGGGATCGCTGTCCCAGACCTCCAGCTCCACCGCCCCGTCGGCGATCCCCACCCGCAGCAGTATCGGGCCGGGCGCGTACTTGCAGGCGTTGGTGACCAGCTCGCTGACCACCAACCGCGTCAGATGCATCGTGCGAGCCGTCACCGGCACTCCGTGGACCGCCTGCGCGCGGGCGAGGAAGGATCCCGCCCGGTCGCGGGCCTCGGCGATGCATCCGCCGTCGCCGCCGTCCAGCTCCACCGCGATGTGCGGCGGCTCGCGGTCCGCCGCCAGGGGCCCTTCGGCGAGGGCGCCCGTTTCCCTTCGGACTTGCTTCGTCACCCCGTTCACGCACGGGCTTGTACCCGCGTTCGCCCCCCACATGCCTGCCGATTTCGCACGCGCGGGAACGGTGGCGCACGGGTCCGGTGACAGGCGGGGAGGCGCGGGTATGCATCCTTCGCGTGATCCGGGGCAGCCACCCCGTGGGGGAAGCTCTGGTCAAAGATTCATCGAGCATTGTCGAGGGACGCGTGGGAGACACTTCAGACACCCAGGAACCGGCAGAACCGGACCGGTTGGCGATCAGCCGTGCCGTCGTCCACGGCGTCACCGTGGTCACGGTGACCGGGGAGATCGACCACCACACCTCCGGCCTGCTCCGCCAGGCCCTGGCGCCCGCGGAGTCCGCGGCGGCAGCGCGCACCGTCGCGGACTTCGCCGGCGTGGCCTTCATGGACTCCAGCGGTATCAACGCGCTCATCGCCGCCCATCAGGCCCACATCGCGACCGGTTGGCTTCGGCTGGCGGCCGTCACCAGGCCTGTCCTGCGCACCCTGGAGATCGTCGGCCTCACCACCCTCGTCGACTGCTACCCGAGCGTCCGCGACGCCCTGGAGGCCTGAGCGGGCCTGAGGGGCCCGCTCATCCGGCTGCGCCGTCCGGGGCCGCCGCCTCCCCTGCCCCGCCGGACGCCACGGTGCCCGGCGGGCTCCCGTCCGCTGCCGGACGGCGTACGACCAGACCGCTCACCTCGAACGACATCTCGGCCGTCTCCGGAGCGGGGGCCGGATGATAGCGGCCTGCGCAGACCGACAGGTTGACGATGAGGTAGGCGTGCCAGCGGCGTCCCACGCCCCGCCGGTCCGAGAAGGCCTGCGAGCCGTTCACCCACCAGACGACGGAGTGGGCCCCGAACTCGGTCCGCAGGTCGACCCAGGCGCCGGGGCGGACGGCGTCGTCGCGGAAGGAGGAGCCGGTGCCGCGCACATGGTTGCCGAACTCCAGGAGGTCCGGATGGTCCGGGTGGTATTCGAAGACGTCGATCTCCTGGTCGCCGTCGCGCCAGGTCCAGATCGCCGGCCACGCTCCGACCTCGAGCGGCAGTCGCACCCGGGCTTCCAGCACGTCGCCCGTCCGGAGCCGGAAGTCCTGCTCGCTGCCCTCGGTGGTCAGCAGGCCCGTGTTCCACCTGCCGTCCGGCCGCCGGACGGCTTTGAAGACTCCGGAGCGGCAGTAGGCGGGGTCGGGCACGAGGTAGTCCAGTTTGTCGTCGCCCGGATTCACCGGGCCCCCGTCGGGATAGGCCCATGACCGGCCCGCCACCCACTGTCCGGCGTCCGCGAAGTCCGCGGTGAGGACGGCCTCGGTCGGCGACGGGGAGGAGAGGCGCTGAGCGGGGAACGGGCTGCCCGGAGTCGGTTGCTGCATGCCCGGATGTCTCACCGGCCCCGCTCCGGCCATGCGCCGGGGAGCCTCGTGAAGCCCGCTGAACAACCCCTTCGGGGGATGCGGGGGTGAGGGGGATCCGGATGTGAGCCGGCGCCGCCCGCAGCTCACGCACGGCTGCGGGTCCAGGGCCGGTGGGCCCTGGTGGGCCGGCGATTTCCGTGGTGTGCTGGTAGTGGCGGGAAGGACCCGAGACAGACGCGGGGAAGCGGACGGGAACCGCGCACCGCGCAATCAGGATCCGCGAGAAGCGGATGGCCCTTCCCGTCCTTTCATGTCATGACGTCCTCGACGTGCCGTTCCCGGCCCCGGGCCGCGCTGCCGACTTCGTCGCGGCCGGCGCGGAGTGACAGCACCGGCCCGACAGCGGTCGGTCAGGTGCCGCTGAGGTTTCCCCACCGGGGCCCGATCTGCTTCCACTCCTCGTCCCACTCGGCCATGCGCCGCCGGATGAGCCGGCTGCGGAGGACCCAGCCCGCGCCCCAGACGGCCGCAGCGGCCGACGGAGCCACCAGGGCTCCGGTGAGGGCTGCCTGCAGGTCGGCCGCGGCTCCGGTGACGGGTGCCGAGACCACCCGGTCCGCCCGGTTCGTCCACACCGTCATCCGGCTTCCGGCGGGGGCGCCCGGGAGGACCTTCGCCCGGTCGGTGTGCACCGAGCCGTCCGCGTCCGTCCAGCGCACGGTGGCCCAAACCCGCCCGTCGTCGTATCCGGTCCCGGCAGGCGGTGTCCTCGCCGCGTCGTCGGTGAGGGCGGCGGACACGGCGTGCAGCTTGGCCTGGCGTGCCGAGAACGCCGCGGCGGAGGCGTGTGCCGCCACGACGCCCGCGAAGGCCCCCCCGACCAGGACGAGCACCCAGGTGGCCAGGACGATCCAGGCCTCGACGACGTCGCTGTGCCGTCGAAGCGGGTTGCGCCGCCAGCGCCACAGCCGTTTCGCGGTGACCGTCGTGGGAGGTGTCCGGGTCATCGTCACCGCCTCCTCTCGTGCGCCGGCGGCTTGGCCTCCCGGCGTTGTGGTCCGCTCGGTCGTCCGGCACGTCCGGGTCGAGGTCCGGGTGCCGCGGCCGGTCCGGTCAGCGCGTACCGCACGTCCTCCACGCCCGGCACGGAGGGCGCGAGCCGGACGGCGAGCGGCACCAGGACGGTCTCCCGGACCCGGCCACGGACTCGGCCACCGAGGGTCACAACACCATCGTGCACCTCCCTCCGGATCGCGGCTGTGTGGAGGCCGAAAAGGCCTACGGCGACCCCGCGCCGGACCTCCTCGGTGACGACCCGCGTCGTCCCGCAGCGACATCGCCTTCAGCAGGTCCGAGTGGCTGACGACGCCCAGCGGCGTGCCGTCGGGTGCGCGCCGGGTGGCACTGTGGCGGCGGGACCGGTCAGCGGCTCGCCCGCGGTCGTGGAGTCCGTTGCGGAAACCGGCGGCGCGCCGCACCCGGCTGTGGCGGTGGACGGCGCCTTCAGCCCGGGCCGGCGGCCCGTACGGGACCGTGGGCCGAGTGGGCCCGGCCGGTCAGTCCACCGGGCTCGCCAGGTTGCGCGGGCGGCTCTCGTTCGGCGGTGGCGAGGCGGGGACGCCGGGGGGACTCGGGCTGGCGGGCGCAGAGCACCGGGCGCCGGTGCCGGCACCGGCGAGGACGCGCCGGCTCACGGCCCGGCGGACCGTCTCCACCGTGGCTTCCGGCATCACGCAGGGCGGGGGGCGTGGGTCAGGACGGACGCAGTGGCAGGTCGTCGGTGTAGGCGTTCACCGGCTGGGCGATGGGGCGGACGTCCATGACGTCGAGCGCCGCCTCGGCGGCCCGGGTGCCGAGGGCGCCGTGGGGATGCCAGGTGCCGGTCACCGCCAGCCAGGTGTCGGCGGGTGGCGCCTCGGTGCCGTACATCCGCACCTTGACCGTCTGTGAGTCCGCGGCGCAGCAGGTGAAGATGATGCGGGTGAGGTACCAGCTGTCGTCCTCCTCGGACGGGGTGACGAAGCCCGTCAGCCGGACGGGGCGGCTCCTGATGGCCAGGCTGCGGTCCTGCTGGACGCGCTTGGTGAAGTCCGTGAGGGTCAGCGGCAGCGGCGAGGTCGCGGGCAGCGGAGCGAATCCCCGCTGCACGGTGACCGGCTGGTCGCTCGAACGCGCCGCGGTGTAGGCGCCCAGGGCGGGCGGGGCGTAGAAGAGCAGGCTCAGTGCCGGCAGGAAGAGCAACCAGGCGATGCGCGGGGTGCCGGAGTGGTCGTGGCCGTGCTCGTGGCCCGCGTCCGCAGCGTCCCGGCGCCCGCCCCGGGTGGCCGCTCCCGCCAGGCCGAGCAGCAGCAGTACCGCGCCGGAGACGATCAGCGGGGTACGCAGCCCGGCCTTGACGTACCGCAGGTAGGCGTCGGTGAACAGGGCCGCGTGCAGCAGGCCGATGCCGGTCAGCGACAGGAGCAGTGACTGAACTGGGCGTTTCACAGCAGCGCGCCCCCGATCAGGGCACTCGCGGCGACGGCCACGACGGTGGTCGCCGTGGAGAACCGCCAGGCGAAGGCACGCCCGAAGGTGCCCGCCTGCAGGGCGATGAGCTTCAGGTCGACCATCGGGCCGACGACCATGAAGGCGAGCCGGGCGGTGGGTGAGAAGCCGGCGAGCGAGGCCGCGACGAAGGCGTCGGCCTCCGAGCAGACCGCCAGCAGTACGGCGAGCGCGGCCAGGAAGAGCACCGACAGCCAGGGCGAGCCGGAGAAGGTGTCGAGGACGGAGCGCGGCACGGTGACGTTGAAGGTGGCGGCGGCCATGGCGCCGAAGACGAGGAAGCCGCCGGCGTGCAGGAAGTCGTGCTGGAAGCCGAGGCGGAACTCGCTCCAGCGGCTGTGGCCGTGCTGGTGGCCGGTGTGCCGGTGGCGCAGGGCGGGCCGCAGCCACTTCTCCCTGCCCAGCCAGAGCCACAGCCAGCCCATCACGGCCGCCGTGGCGAGCGAGGCGAGCAGCCGGGCGGCCACCATCGCGGGACTGCCCGGGAAGGCGACGGCGGTGGCCGTCAGCACGACCGGGTTGATGGCGGGCGCGGACAGCAGGAACGCGAAGGCGGCGGCCGGGGTGACGCCCTGGCGGATCAGGCTGTGGGCGACGGGTACGGAGGCGCACTCGCAGCCCGGCAGCACCGCGCCCGCGGCTCCGGCGACGGGCACGGCGAGAGCGGCCCGGCGGGGCAGCACCCTGGTGAACAGGTCGGCCGGTACGAAGGCGTTGATGGCGCCGGACAGGGCGGTGCCGAGGAGGAGGAAGGGGAGCGCCTGGATGGTGATCGCCAGGCAGACGGTGCGCCAGGCCTGGACGGCCGGCTGGTTCAGCCACTGTGTGCCGGTGAGGAGGAGCACGACCGTGGCACCGGCCGCGATCGTGAGAGCGGCGCCCACCGACCGCGGCCGGATGCGGCGCAGGGGCGGAATGACGGGTACGACCGCCACACCCTCGGCCACACCAACCAATTCATCCGTTTTTTTCATTATCACTCCGGATGTCCGTGTCCGGCCGACGATAAGCGAGGACGGCGACCCGGCCGCGTGTACACGCCGCCCCGGGAGCGACCGGGCCACGCGATGCGCCCCAACGGTGGCTCTTCTCACAATTCGGGCTGAACCGGGTTCGGAGTGACGGGAGCCACGTCGCCGGGGGCACATTTTGTCTACGTTCATGACCCATGTCGTCCCACCCCTCCCCCACCGCACGCTCCAAGGCCGGCGCCCTCGCGGCTTCGGTGGCAGCCCTGCTCTCCCTCGGCCTGCTGTCCCCGGCACCGGCGGCCGCCGCCGGTACCCCGCCCGGCCAGGGGAAGGCGGCGCACGCGACGGCGGCCGTTCTCGACCTGGACGGCGCCGGCCGCACACCTGTGATCCACGGGGCGGACACGGCGTACGACACCGCCAGCATCGTCAAGGTCGACATCCTCGCGGCGCTGCTGCTCAAGGCGCAGGACGCGGGACGGCACCTGACCGCCGAGGAACGCGGGCGCGCCGAGCCGATGATCCAGCGCAGTGACAACGCGGCTGCCAACGCCCTGTGGCGGGAGATCGGCCGCTCACCCGGTCTGGCCGCGGCAAACAAGCGGCTGGGGCTGACCTCGACCACCGGCGGCCCGGGCGCCAAATGGGGGCTGACCCGGACGACCGCGAGTGACCAGATACGGCTGCTCCGCGCCGTCTTCGACAGCGGGAAGACGGCGAACGCGGGCTCCGCCGCGCTGAACTCCGGCTCCCGGGCCTACCTCCGCACCCTGATGAGCCAGGTCGCACCCGAGCAGACCTGGGGAGTCTCGGCGCTCTCCGGCCCCGGCTCCCAGCGGGCACTGAAGAACGGCTGGCTGCAGCGCAACACGACCGGCCTGTGGGACGTCAACAGCGTCGGACAGGTCACCGTGAAGGGGCACCGCTGTCTGGTCGCGGTCCTGTCGAACGGCAGCGCGTCCATGAGCGACGGCATCTCGCTGGTGGAGCGGACGGCGCGCGACGCGGTGGCGTAACGGCGGCCCGGGCCGGACCGCCCGGTGCCGGCCTCGGGGCACTAATGCCGCGGCAGGCAACGTTCGCCCCGTCGCGACGCCCGGCACGCTCCCCCAAGCTCTTCGAGCAGGGGGGACCCCCCACTCGCCGCACCGGCCGAAAGCGCGTGCGCCGCGAGGTGCCCTACGCCTTCTCGTCGGCCGACGGCCCCCTCCCGCAGGCCATCACCGCCGCACTGCTGAGCCTCCTGCGGGAC
The DNA here is from genome assembly GCF_056432605.1 of Streptomyces sp. NPDC045022. Classification (NCBI taxonomy): domain Bacteria; kingdom Bacillati; phylum Actinomycetota; class Actinomycetes; order Kitasatosporales; family Streptomycetaceae; genus Streptomyces; species Streptomyces sp. NPDC045022. Next base: position 133,088 of record NZ_JBWKIR010000012.1, on the reverse strand, counting down.
CCGGACGCCGAGGTACGGATCAGGACGTGCAACGTCCTGCGGTACGCCTCGGCCTTCTTCCCCGAAGCCGTCCCGGAACTGATCCTCCGGACCGGGGACGCGCATACCGAGGTACGGCGCGAGGCCGCCGGCACGCTGGCCCAGTCGGCGGACCGCACGCCCGCCGTCACCGAGGCGTTGGCCGCCCTGGTCGGCGACGAGGATCAACGCGTGCGTCTCGAGGCCGCGTACGGACTCGTCCGGCGTGGGGACCCGCGCACGAAGGAGGCGGTAGACCGGGTCGGGCCGCTCGGTGCCGACTTCGAGCACGACCACCGGGCCCACGCGCTGGCGCAGTGGAGAGGGCGGAAGACACAGCCGGCCACGCGGTGAGGGCCTGGGCGTCCGCCGGCGGGCGCATGCTCCGGCAGCACGGGCGTCGCCGGTCGGACGCTCCCCCGCTGCGCGACGTGGGGCCTTTTCGGTCGCTGTCGATGGGGCACGCGGTCGGGGTACGACTTCCCACCGGAGGGGCGGTACGACCATGACAGAGTACGAATGTTCCCGCACGATGCCCGCACAGCCCGAGCAGGTCTTCGACCAGGCGGCCAACGTCACCCAGTTCGACGCCTGGCTCCCGGAGGCCCTGCACGTCGATGTGGAGGACCCGCCGGCCGTCACCGTGCACGAGGACCGCTCCGGCCAGGACATGCCGGCCCTGCTGCGGTCCGAGCCGGACCAGATGCGTCTGGAGTGGGGCAGCCGGGGGCAGGGCAGCTACGCCGGCTGGCTCCAGGTGGCCGGCATCGGCAGCGGTGCCAGCGAGGTGACCGTGCACCTGTCCTTCTTCGAGGACGGTCACGACCCGGGCGAGCAGGCGGTGTCCGACGCGCTCGACGGCAGTCTGCGGCGCCTGGAGGAGCAGGTGCGGATGCGCGTGGACAACGCGGCCGGCTGAGACGCCGGTGAGCCGCGTGACCGGCGGCGGTCAGTACACGTCGCGCACGTACCGCTTGTCGGCGGCGAGCTGTTCGACGTACGCCGCCGCCTCGGCCTCGTCCAGGCCACCGTGGGCGGCCGCGATCTCCCGCAGGGCCCGGTCGACGTCCTTGGCCATGCGGGAGGCGTCGCCGCAGACGTAGAAGTGGGCGCCGTCCCGGAGCCAGGACCACAGCAGCGGACCGTGTTCGCGCATCCGGTCCTGGACGTAGACCTTGGCGCGCTGGTCGCGGGAGAAGGCGGTGTCCAGGCGGGTGAGCGTGCCCTCGGCGAGGAAGGCGGCCAGCTCCTCCTCGTAGTAGAAGTCCGTCGCGCGGTGCTGTTCGCCGAAGAACAGCCAGTTCGGGGCGCGGTGGCCGCGGGCCCGGCGTTCCTCCAGGAAGCCGATGAAGGGCGCTATGCCGGTGCCGGGGCCCACCATCACCGCCGGCGTGGCAGGGTCGGCGGGCGGGCGGAAGTGCGGCGCCCGCTGGACACGGACCGGCACCGGGGTGCCGGGCTCCGCGTCGGCGAGGAAGGGCGAGCACACCCCGTGGCGGGGGCGGCCGGCCAGGTTCTCGTAGCGGACGACGGAGACCGTGAGCGACACCAGGTGGGGGTCGCTCAGCGGGCTGGAGGATATGGAGTACAGGCGGGGCTGCAGGCGTCCCAGCGCATCGGCCCACTCCTGCGCCCCGGCCCGGACGCCGAACTCGGTGACCACGTCCACCGCCTGTCGGCCCCAGGACCACTGTGCCAGCCGGCCCTTGTTGTCCGGGCGCAGCAGCTTGCGCAGTTCGCGCGGGTCGTGTGCGCGGTCGGCGACGAAGCGCAGCAGACCGGGAGTGAGGCGGGTGATGTCCAGGTGGCGGAGCAGGGCCTCGGCGAAGGGCACGTCCGCGACGCCCTTGACCTGAACGGTCGCGTCCGCGTCCAGGCCGGTGACCGCCAGCCACTCCGTCACGAGGTCCGGCCGGTTGACCGGGTGCACCGCCAGCGCGTCGCCGGCCTCGTAGACCACCGGGGTGTCGCCGTCACGGGTGTCGAAGGTGAAGCGCCGGACCTCCTTGCCGGCCCCCGGCAGGCTCAGCAGCCGGTTGCCGGTGAGCCGAGCGGTGACCGGGGCGGGGCGGGCGGGCCGGGGAGCAGCCGGGGCGGCGGGGGCCGGGCCGGGTGCCCGCCGCTCGGTGCTCCGCAGCGCGGTGAGTACCTGGTTCAGCCAGGCTTCGGCCTCGGTCTCGTAGTCCGGTTCACAGTCGGTTCGGGGGGCCAGCCGTACCGCGTCCAGCTCTCGCATGCGCCGGTCGAGGCGGCGGCCGTGGCCGCAGAAGTCGCCGTAGGAGGAGTCCCCGAAGGCCAGGACGGCGTAGCGCCTGCCGTCCAGGCGCGGGGCGCCGGGCGCGGCGAGGGCGTCCCAGAACCCGGCACCGTTGTCCGGGGCGTCACCATCACCGAAGGTGCTCGTGATCAGCAGCAGGTCGGCACCGGACGGCAGCGCGGCGGGGTCGGCCTCCGCCATGGGCAGCAGGGAGGCGGGGTGGCCGTCCGCGGTGAGCCGCTCCACCGTGGTGGTCGCGAACTCCTCCGCGTTCCCGGTCTGCGAAGCCCAGAGGATCACCACCTGGCGGCGAGGGGTGTCCGCGGGCGGGGCGTACGGCCGCGGGGCGCCGCCGGGGCCGTACGTCGGGGACGGCGTCGCCTCGGTCCTGGAGTACATGCCGGCCAGCACGCCGTTCACCCACAGGGCGTGCTCCGGGCTGAACGGGGCGTCCGGCGGGAGCACCGGTACACCCCGAGCGCCCGACGGGATGCCGGCCAGGAAGCCGGTCAGGTACTGGCGTTCGTGTTCGGCCAGGACCGGCGGCGGCGCGGGTTCCCACCCGAACGGGGCGGGAACGGACGCGGTGGGGAGGGGGGTGGAGGGAAGGGATGCGGGCGGCAGCGGGGCCACAGCGCGCGCCGTCGGCGCCGGAGCGGTGGCCGGTGCGGCCACCGGGGCCGGAGCCCGCACCGTCACCGGGGTGGCCACCTTGGTCAGCGACACCGCGCACACCTTGAACTCGGGCTGGAACGACAGGGGGTCTACGGCGTCGCTGGTCACCGCGTTGACGCTCAGGTACTCCCCGAACAGGTCGTTCCAGTGGAACGGCGCGAAACAGCAGCCCGGCCGCACCCGGTCGGTGACGACGGCCGGCAGCACGGCCCGCCCGCGCCGCGAGGCGACCTCCACCGAATCCCCCTCGGCCAGGCCCAGCGCGGCCGCGTCCTCAGGGTGCACCTCCACGAAGGGTCCGGGGTCGAGCTTGTTCAGCTTGGCCACCTTGGCCGTCTTCGTCAGCGTGTGCCACTGGTGCTGGAGGCGGCCGGTGTTGAGCACGTACGGGTAGTCGTCGTCGGGCATTTCGGCCGCCGGTATGTGCGGGCGGGCGTAGAACACGGCACGGCCGCTCACGGTCGGGAAGCTCGGCGAGCCGTTCTCGTCGAGGTACCGGATCGGATTACGGTCGGGCCCCTGCGTACCGGCCGCCGGCCACTGCACCGGGGTGGAACGCAGCCGCTCGTAGCTCACCCCGCGCAGGTCCCAGCCGGTCGCCGGGTTCCAGGCACGCTTGATCTCCTCGAAGATCTCCTCGGCGCTGTCGTACGCGAAGCCCTTCTCGTATCCCATCGCGCGGGCCACGGCGGCGATGATCCGCCAGTCCGCCATCGCCTCGCCGGGCGGATCCGCGGCCCGCTGGGCGAGCGTGAGGTTGCGCTCACTGTTGATCAGCACGCCCTCGCTCTCGGTCCACAGTGCGCCGGGCAGTACGACATCGGCGTACGCGTTCGTCTCCGTCTCGGCGAACACGTCCTGCGTGACGATGAACTCGGCGGCCTCCAGGCCCTCGATGACCGTCTTGCGGTTGGCGACGGACGCGACCGGGTTGGTGCAGATGATCCAGCACGCCTTGATGTCCCCGTCGGCCATCTTCCGGAACATCTCGATCGTGCCCTGGCCGACACCGTCGGCGCGCAGCGTGCCGGGCTCCAGCTCCCACAGCTCCTCGACGAAGGCCCGGTCGGCTTCGGCGAGCACGGACCGCTGTCCGGGCAGCCCCGGCCCCATGTAGCCCATCTCCCGGCCGCCCATGGCGTTGGGCTGCCCGGTGAGGGAGAACGGCCCGCTGCCGGGGCGGCAGATCGCGCCGGTTGCGAGGTGCAGGTTGACCAGGGCGTTGGTGTTCCAGGTGCCGTGCGTGGACTGGTTCAGGCCCATCGTCCAGCAGCTCGTCCACTCCCCCGCCTCGCCGATCAGCCGGGCGGCCTCGCGGATGTCGTCCTCGGGGATGCCGGTGATGTCGGCGACGGTCGCGGGCGGATAGTCGGCGAGGAACTCGGGCATCGCCTCCCAGCCCTCGGTGTGCGTGGCGACGAAAGCGGCGTCGGTGTGGCCGTTCGCGTGCAGCAGCTGCAGCAGCCCGTTGAGCAGGGCGAGATCCGTGCCGGGCTTGATCTGCAGGAACAGGTCGGCCTTGGCCGCGGTGGCGGTGCGCCGGGGGTCGACGACGATCAGCTTGGCACCCGCCGACTTCACCCGGTCCATCATCCGCAGGAAGAGGATGGGATGGCAGTCGGCCATGTTCGAGCCGATGACGAAGAAGACATCGGCCCGGTCGAAGTCCTGGTACGAACCGGGCGGCCCGTCCGCGCCGAGCGACAGCTTGTAACCGGTACCGGCGCTCGCCATGCACAGCCGGGAGTTCGACTCGATCCGGTTGGTCCGGACGAAGCCCTTGGCCAGCTTGTTCGCCAGGTACTGCGCCTCCAGGCTCATCTGCCCGGAGACGTAGAGGGCGACCGCGTCGGGGCCGTGCTCGTCGATGATCGCGCGCAGGCGGCGGGCGGTCTCGGCGACGGCGGCCGCCAGGGGCGCGGGCTGTGGCTCCTCGCCGCGGTCCGCCCGGACCAGCGCGGTGGTCAGCCGGCCCGGGGCGGCGAGCATGTCGGCGGTGGTCGCGCCCTTGGTGCACAGCCGGCCGAAGTTGGCCGGGTGCTCCTTGTCCCCGGTCGCCTTCAGGACCGTACGCCGCCCGTCCGGTCCCCTGCCGACGTCGAGGACCATGCCGCAGCCCACCCCGCAGTACGAGCAGACCGTCCGCACCGTCGTCGTGCCCTCACTGCGCGAGCCCGGCGCGGCCACGGGCGTCTCCCTTCCGCTGTACTCGACCTGATCCCACCCTTCGTGACCGTACGAACCGCTCATTACACGGGTGTCTCCGTCCCTGCTCACCAGGGGTTAAGCCCACCGCACACAGCCTGGCGGGCAGGTGTGAGCACCGGGCGGGCAGCCGGCACGGCACCACCCGGCACAGGGGCCTCCCCGGTGTCCGCGGGAGGCCTCTGTGCCGGGTGGTGCCGTGCCCCTAGTCCCGCAGCGCCGCCAGGTTGCGGTAACCGATGGCCGCGTGTTGCAGCGACCGGGCCGGGTCGGTGGCGCTCGGGGCGTTGTCCTGCTCGATCATCGGGTCGTAGGCGATCTCGCTGGGATGGCCCTCGTGCGCGAACCGCACACCCTCGGAGTCGAAGACGTCGAGGATGGGGTTCCAGCGTGTGGCGAAGTCCCCGTAACCGCGTTCGATCATGGACTCGGGAGCGGGTGGGAACATCGCGACCAGGTGCCAGATCGCGGAGCCGGTGAACAGGGGCAGGTCGGCCCACTGGCCGGTGAACAGGGTGAACGGGCGCGGCATGGGCGGGCCTCCTCAGTCCCCGATGGGGGTGGAGACGGAGTTCTTCTCGGCGCTCTCCTCCACCGCCGCGAGGACGCGCTCGAATCCGACGTGCTCGTCCAACGGCTGGGCGGCCGGTGCCCTTTGCGCTAGGAAGTGGAGCCCAGGGTCTGGGTCGTGTAGGCGCACTCCGTGTAGATGTATCCGGACCGGAGCTTGGCGGTGTCCGAGGCCGGGGTGGCGGTGCTGCTGCCGTTCGGCTTGTGCACGAAGTACGTGGTGCCGACCGGGAGGCTGATGGTGCGCTGCGGGTAGTCCTTGCCGCTGTCGTTGCACGGCTTGAAGCCGATGATCAGCGTGCTGGCGAGCGAGTACGACTTGCAGCTGCCACAGCCCTTGAGGGTGAAAGTGCCGGTGACCGGGCCGGTGTAGAGCACGGTGACGTCGTCGGGACTGTCGTTCTTGACGGTGACGGAGATGCTGCCGCCGGAGGCGGTGGTGGGCAGCTTCTTGCCGGCCGCCGGGAGCGTCTGGGCGACCTCGGCGGCTATGGCGATCTTCTTGGCGCGGTCCCGGTTCTTGCCGTGCTTGTCGTCCGAGACGAACTGCTCCATGGTCTTCTGCGCCGCGTCGAAGTCGCCGTCCTTGTACTGGTCGACTCCGCAGGCGTATTCGCCCGCGTCGCCGCTGGTCTCCGCGCGTCCGGCGGCCTTCGCCAGTCCGCCGTCCGTGTCGCCCGACGACGTCGACAGGGCGCTGATCCGGGTGTTCAGGTCGCGCAACCGCTCGACGGCCGCGCAGGGTTCGTTCCCGCCGACGGCCTTCTGCGCCTTCCGCACCGCCGAGTCGACGGCGGGCACCACCTTGGTCGCCGACCCGGAGTCCGGGAAGGTGTCCAACAGGTCACCGAAGCGCGTGGGCCAGTCCGCCTCGCCCGCGTCGAGGCCCTGCGACCCGCACTCGTACAGCGAGGTCGCGAGCCGGTCGTCGGGCCAGCGGGCCAACGATCCGAGCTGCTCCTTCGGGAACGTGCGGGGCACCGAACGCAGGTACTTGAGCGGTTCTATGGCTTCGCAGTACTCCTGGTGGCCGTAGGCCGCGCCGACCGTCGCGTAGTAGGTCCGCAGACTGTCGGGGAGCTGTCGGGCCGCGCGGGAGCCGGAGTGGTTCACCGCGAGGTCACGGTAGACCTCCAGGGCCGTCCGGTAGTCCGAGGTGGCGGCGGTGAAGGCCTGCCGGCCGCTTTTGGCGACCAGCTGATCGGCCTGGTCCAGACGGTCCACAAGCGCCTGTTCCACGGCTTCGTCATGGGCGTCCTCGTACCAGAGGCCGCCACCGGCCGGTACGGCGAGCAGCAGCACGCCCAGCAGTGCCGCGAGGGGTGCGTTCCCCAGCCAGGTCAGCCGGGTGCGCAGTCCGACGAACCCGCCGTGGACGGCCGCGAGCAGCAGGAGGACGGCGTAGGCGACGACCGCGACTCCCGGGACGCCGTCGGCGTCGGCGGGCAGCGCCACGAGCAGCAGAATGCCGGTCGCCACCCAGCAGGCGGCCATCGGCAGCCATCGCCGTACGAGCGCGTACCCGAGCCCCAGACCGCTCAGGTTCAGCAGCGCGACCGCGACGGCCCGCAGGGCGTCCGGCGGCGCGGGCGGCGGGCTCGCCGGCATGGGCGGCAGTGGCGGCCCCGCGAACCCCTGGCTCGGACCGTACGGACCTCCGGACATGATGGCTCCCCCCATCGACCGCGCCCCCATGACTGCGGACCCGCAGTGTACGGGCGCGAGGCCGCCGTTGTCAGAGGAACGAACACCGGTTCGGTTGTTGAGGTTTGAACAGGCTGCCCGGTCCCGGGGCGGGGGCTCCGGGACCAGGCGGAACGGCTGGACGAGCGGGCCAGGACCGCCGTGGCCGGTTCCACGACCTCGCCGCGTGCGTACGGGCGCACACGGCCCGTCCGCTGAATGCGATGGTGGGAGTGCTCCGCCATGATCTCTCGCGCCACGTCCACGGCGACCTCGGCGACGACGCGGCCCTGGTCACGGTGGAGCGCCTGCCCGGCCCGCCACAGGACGGGCCGCGCCGGCCTCGGAGGTGCCTGGGCGGGTGCCGCGTTTCGGATGCCCGCCCAGGCGTTCCCCCGGTTACAGGTAGGGGCGGGTGATCAGCTCGATCGCGTGACCGGCCGGGTCCTTGAAGTACACCCCGCGACCGCCGTGCTCGGTGTTGGTCTCGCCGGCGCGGCGCATCTGCGGATCCGCCCAGTGCTCGACGCCGCCGTCACACAGCCGCCGATACGCCCGATCGAACAGCTCGTCGTCGATCAGGAACGCGTAATGCTGCATCTGGATCTCCACCGGCGGCTCGGCGAACTGAAGCAGCACGCCGTCGTTCAGCTGGATGTTGGTGAACGGTCCCCAGGACGGTGCTTCCGGAAGTTCCAGCAACTCCCGGAAGAACCGAGCCGACTCGTTGCGGTCCTTGGCGGCGATGATGGTGTGGTTGAACGTGACTGTCATTCGGTTGACCTCGCTGTTGTTCGACACGATGAACGGGCTCGCGATGCGCGAGCGCTGGGAGGTCCGCGTGCCGAACGGAGGGGGTGCCTTCTCCGCACCCGCCCTGCGGTCAGCCGTCCACCGGATCGCCGATCTCTGCGTGGCGTAGTGCCGGTCCGGTGTTCACGGCCGGTGACTCTACTCGACCTGCCCGGCAGCCACAACGCCGGCCGGGGATCGCGGGTACGCCCGGCGCCCGATCCGCCGCGACGGTCGCCGCCGATGGCGTCCGCGCCCGCTGACCGACGTTTTCCGGTGCCCCGAACCCGCTCGATTCCCCTGGGCGGCCCAATGCCGGTGCGCCGGAGGGGCGAGGGTCCGTGAGGGGTGTGACCGTGGTGGAAGTAATGCCCGGGTGCACCGATGGCGAGGAGGCGGCATGGCGGACGGAGCCGGCGGGACAGGCACGGTGAGCGCTGCCGTGATGGACGGCGCCGACGCGGCGTACGGGTCGCCCGGTGGTGCCTTCGGGCAGGTGAGTGCCGTCGCGGACGCCGTGCTGTACGAGGGCTACCTGCTCTATCCGTATCGCCGGTCCTCGCCGAAGAACCGGGTCCGCTGGCAGTTCGGGGTGCTGCTGCCCCGGAACTGGGTGGAGCGGGACGGGCCGGTCACGCCCGGCATCTCCGGCTCCGCGGACTCGTGGTACCAGCAGACGGAGTGTCTGCTGCGGGTCCGGCGCGACGACGCGGTCGTACGGGTGCGGGTGCGGTATCTGCAGATGCAGGACAAGCAGGTTGAGGCGGCCGACGGGGACGGGAGGCACCACCCGGTCGAGTCCCTGCGGACGGACGACGGCGTCACCCATCTGTCGTTCGAGGAGGCAGTACCGCGCGAGACCGAACTGGCGCTGCCGCTGGAGGAGCTGCTGCGGGGCGGACGTACCGTCGCGGTGGGGGCGCCCGCCGGTGCGGAGTACGAGCCGTTGCCGTCGGCGGCGGGGCGGACGGTGCGGCGGCGCCGGGAGGTGCGGGCCGGCATGACGGTCGTGGCCGAGCCACTCGCACCGGACCTGTGCCGGCTGCGGGTGCGCACCGAGAACGCCGCGGACGCGGCGGACCCCGGGGCGCCTCGCGGTGCGGCACTGCGGCACGCGCTGCTCGCCACGCACACCCTTGTCGGCGGGGACGGCGTGGAGTTCGTGTCGCTGATCGATCCGCCCGCGGCCCACGCGGAGCAGGTGCGCAACTGCCGCAACGCCTTCACGTTTCCCGTGCTCGGCGGCGCGCCTCAGGAGAGCGGGACGGGTGCCGTCATGCTCTCCGCCCCCATCATCCTCCCGGACCATCCGCAGGTGGCGCCGGAGAGCCCCGGTGATCTGCACGACGCTGCCGAGATCGACGAGATCCTCACGCTGCGCACGATGCTTCTGACCGACGAGGAGAAGGCCGAGGCGCGCGCCACCGATCCGCGGGCCGCGCAGATCCTCGACCGGGTGGACAACATGCCCCCGGAGGTCTTCGCCCGGCTGCACGGCACCATCCGCTCCCTGACCCCCACTCAACCCTCGACGGCCGGGCGGCCCGCCTGGTGGCAGGAGGGCGGTGACGACGGGCTGTCCCCGGCGACCGACACGGTGCTCGTGGGCGCGGTGCCCGTCGGAGCCGGCAGCCGGGTGCGGCTGCGTCCGCGCGGCCGGGGCGCCGATGCCCAGGACATGTTCCTGGACGGGCGGACCGCGCAGGTCGCCGCGGTCTTCCACGACGTGGACGGCAGCGTCCAGCTGGCCGTCACCGTCGAGGACGACCCCGCGGCCGAACTCCACGGCTGGTACGGCCGCTTCCACTACTTCCGGCCCGACGAGCTCGAACCGCTCGCAAGCGCGGACGCGCCCGGTCCGGTCCGACCACCCCGGCCGCAGTCCCCGCGGCCCGCGCGTCCGGCCGACCGGTCGGAGAAGGGACGGTTCGATGGACGCTCCTGAGGCGCCGGCGCACCGGCAGCGGATGACCGGGCAGTTGTGCCGCGACTACGGCGGGGCCGGCTCCGGCCGCCGGCGGTGGCGCGGCGAACCCCTGGCACCGACCCACGCGGCCCCGTCGGCCGCGGTCCACGACCGACTCCCAGACCGGCTGCAACGGAGGCCGCAGACATGACGACACAGAGCGGTACGACCGAGGTCCGCGGCGAGCCCAGCAGGGCCGAGGCGCGGAAGGGAATGGACGAGATCACCATCCTCTGGATCTCGGAGGGCATGAGCTGTGACGGTGACACCGTCTCGCTCACCGCCGCGGGCCAGCCCTCCATCGAGGACGTGGTGCTCGGCCTCATCCCGGGCCTGCCCAAGGTGAATCTCGTCAACAAGGTGCTGTCGCCGAGCCTGGGCGGCGAGGACTTCCTGGCGCCGTACCGGGCGGCCGCGCGGGGCGAACTGGCCCCGTTCATCCTCGTCATCGAGGGTTCGATCCCGAACCAGAACATCATCGAGGGCGACGGCTACTGGACGTCGTTCGGCAACGACCCGGAGACCGGGGAGCCGCAGACCCTGAACTGGTGGATCGACCAGCTCGCGCCGAAGGCCTGGGCGGTGGTGGCGGCCGGGACGTGTGCCACGTACGGCGGCATCCACGCGATGGCCGGCAATCCGACCGGCTGCATGGGGCTCGCGGACTATCTGGGCTGGGACTTCACGTCGCAGGCCGGGTTGCCCGTGGTCAATGTGCCCGGCTGTCCCATCCAGCCGGAGAACTTCATGGAGACCCTGATCTGGGTGCTCCAGCATGCGGCCGGTGCCGCTCCCGCGCCGCCGCTGGACCACATGCTGCGCCCGCAGTGGCTGTTCGGGAAGACCGTGCACGAGGGCTGCGACCGGGGCTCGTACTACGAGCAGGCCGACTTCGGCCTCGACTACAACTCGCCCAAGTGCCTGGTGAAGACGGGCTGCTGGGGTCCGGTCGTGAACTGCAACGTGCCCAAGCGGGGCTGGATGGCCGGGATCGGCGGCTGCCCCAACGTGGGCGGGATCTGCATCGGCTGCACGATGCCCGGCTTCCCCGACGCGTTCATGCCGTTCATGGACGAGCCGCCCGGCGGCACGCTGTCGTCGATGGTCATCAAGCCGTACGGCGCCGTCATCCGCCGGCTGCGCGGGATGACCAACGACATGGTGAACCACGAACCGAAGTGGCGCCACAACAAGCCCAAGCTGACCAGCGGTTACGACCCGCACTGGCGTGCCTGACACCGCCCTTCCCGCCTCCCCGATCCAATCGCCCGACCCGAACAGCGAGGGGCATCACCACACATGACCACCACTGAATCCCGGTCCACAGGACGCAAACCCGCTCAGATCGTCGACATGTCCTGGGATCCGATCACGCGGATCATCGGCAACCTGGGCATCTACACGAAGATCGACTTCGCCAACCAGGAAGTCGTCGAGTGCCACAGCACCTCGTCCCTCTTCCGCGGCTATTCGGTCTTCATGAAGGGCAAGGACCCGCGCGACGCCGGTTTCATCACCTCGCGCATCTGCGGGATCTGCGGCGACAACCACACCACCTGCTCCAACTACGCCCAGCAGATGGCCTACGGCGTCAAGCCGCCGAAGCTGGCCGAGCACATCACCAACCTCGGCGAGGCCGCCGAGTACATGTTCGACCACACGCTCTTCCAGGACAACCTGGTGTTCGTGGACTTCTGCGAGGCGATGGTCAAGGCCACCAACCCCGGAGTCCTGGCCCGCGCCGAGCGCACCGACGCGCCCCGCGGGGACATCCACGGCTACCGGACCATCGCCGACATCATGAAGGCCTTCAACCCCTTCGAGGGCGAGGTCTACAAGGAGGCCCTGAAGGTCAGCCGGGTCACCCGGGAGATGTTCTGCCTGATGGAGGGCCGGCACGTCCACCCGTCCACGCTGTACCCGGGCGGTGTCGGCACGATGCCGCAGCCGAACACCTTCACCGACTACCTCGCCCGGCTGATGCGCGTCATCGACTTCGTGAAGAAGGCGGTGGCCATGAACGACGACGTCTTCGACTTCTTCTACGAGGCCCTGCCCGGCTACGAGGAGGTCGGCAGGCGCCGCATCATGCTGGGCTGCTGGGGCGCCTGGCAGAACCCGGACGTGGTCGACTACCGCTACGAGAACATGAACCGGTGGGGCAAGGCGATGTACGTCACCCCGGGCATCATCGTGGACGGCAAGCTGGTCACCAACGACCTCATCGACATCAACCTCGGCCTGCGCATCATGCTGGGCAGCTCCTTCTACGAGGACTGGGTCAACGAGCAGCCGTTCGTCACCCACGACCCGCTCGGCAACCCCATCGACATGCGGCACCCGTGGAACCAGACGACCGTCCCGGTGCCGCAGAAGCGGGACTTCGACGGCAACTACAGCTGGGTGATGAGCCCCCGCTGGCACCACCCGGAGACCGGTCAGCATCTGGCCCTGGACACCGGCGGCGGGCCCCTCGCCCGACTGTGGTCGACCGCGCTGAGCGGCCTGGTCGACACGCCGTACGTCAAGGCCACCGGCAGCAGCGTGCGCATCTCCCTGCCCAAGGGCGAGTCGCTGCCGGAGACCACCTTGGAGTGGCACATCCCGAAGTGGAGCAACACCATTGAGAGGGACCGTGCCCGGCCGTACTTCGTCGCCTACGCCGCCGCCATGGCCCTGCAGTTCCTCGAGGAGGCGATGGGCATGCTCCGCGACGGCGACACCAAGGTCTACGAGAACTTCGAGGTGCCGGACGAGGCGATCGGCTGCGGCTTCCACGAGGCGGTGCGCGGTGTGCTCTCCCACCACCTGGTGATCCGGGACAAGAAGATCGCCAACTACCACCCGTACCCGCCCACGCCGTGGAACGCCAGCCCCCGCGACATCTACGGCACCCCCGGCCCGTACGAGGACGCCGTCCAGGGCCAGCCGATCTTCGAGGAGAACGGGCCCGACGACTTCAAGGGCGTCGACATCATGCGCACCGTCCGCAGCTTCGACCCCTGTCTGCCGTGCGGGGTCCACATGTACATGGGCAAGGGCAAGACGCTGACCACGGTGCACTCGCCGACGTACGGAGCCAACCATGGCTGACGCCGCCGTACGGCTCCCGGACCCCGCCGTGGAGGTTCGGCTCGCCCGGCTCGACGAGGTGCTGGCCGAGCTGGAGTCCGTGCGCGGTCCGGCGGTGGAGGCGGTGACCCTGCTGACCGAGGTCTACGGCGAGGCGCTCGCCCGCGTACTGGACCACGCCGACGCGCCGCTGGTGGAGCGCCTGGTCGAGGACGAGCTGCTGGGGCATCTGCTGGTGCTGCACACCCTCCACCCCGAGCCGCCGGAGCGGCGGGCCGCCCGTGCGGTCGAGCGGCTGCGGCCCGCGGTGCGCGAACGCGGCGGTGACCTGGAGTGGGCCGGCGTCGACGGGCAGGTGGCCCGGGTGCGGCTGAGCACAGGCGGCGGATGCGGCAGCGGGTGCGGCAGCGGCGGAGCCGCCGACGTCGTCGAGGCGGTGCGGGCGGCGGTGCTGGCCGCCGCGCCGGAGCTGACGGCGGTGGAAACGGTGCCGGCCGCGGAGGAGCGCCGGCCGGCTCCGGCGTTCGTCCCGCTGACCACGCTCACCCGCCGGACCGCAGCACAGCCGCAGGGGGCGGGGTGACCGCGAACGGAGCGTTGGCCCGGGTCATCCGCTCCGCCGCCGGCCGGGCGGCGGCGGCCGAGGCCGAGCGCTGCGAGCTGTGCGCCGCCCACGTGCCCCGGGAACACCCGCACCTGTACGACACCGGAGCCGCAGAGGTGCGGTGTGTGTGCGGGCCGTGCTCGGTGCTGTTCGCCGAGGACGGGGCGGGCCAGGGCCGGTACCGGCTCGTGCCCCGGCGCCGGGTCCGGCTGCCGTCCGTGGACACCGAAGTGCTGGGCGTACCGGTGGGCCTGGTGTTCTTCGTGCCGCGCTCCGACGGCACGGTCACCGCCCAGGGGCCGAGCCCGGCCGGGGCCATGCGGTGGGAGGTGGACGGGGCGGCCTGGCAGCGGATGACCACCACGTTTCCCCAGCTCGCCACCATGGCACCCGATGTGGAGGCACTGCTGGTGAACACCGTGCGCGGCCTCGACGAACACTGGATCGTGCCGGTCGACGACTGCTACCGGATGGTCGCGCTGCTCCGCCGCGAGTGGCGGGGGCTGTCCGGTGGCGGCCGGGTGTGGCCGGCCGTGGAACGGTTCTTCGCGGAGCTCACCGAGCGGTCGTGAAGACCTGGAAGGAGAACGACATGGGCAGCATCCGAGTGGGCCGGCCCCAGGCCAAGCCCGACATGCTCTCGCACGTGCGCGGCCTGCACCAGGGCAACAGGGGCCCGCACAGCCATCAGACCGGATTCCACGAGGACGGCACCTCCGACGCCCGCCGCTCGACCGGGATCCACTGGAAGCGGCACGACGCCCTGCTGGACGTCATGCCGAACATCTCACCGGGATGAGAGGGCGGAAAGTGACCATGATGAAGCGCTGCCGAACGGCGCGGACGACGAGGTCGGCGATCTCCGGCCGTCAGGTGCTGATCGCACAGGCCGGCCTGGTGGGCGGTCTGCTGCTGGCCCTGTTCGCCAAGGAACTGCCCGGCATGGTACGTGAAGTGCGGATCTACCGGATGACCGGCGGGCTCCGCGCGCACCGCCGGTATCCCTGAGCCCGGCCGTGCACGAGTTGTCGATCGCGACCGCGATCGTGGAACAGGCTCAGGAGATCGCCCGCTCGGACGGCGCGGACGGCGTGTCGTCGGTGACCGTCCGGGTGGGCGAGCTGGCCGGTGTCGTGCCCGACGCGCTGCACTTCGCCTTCGAGGTGGCTCGCGACGGCACGGCGCTCGCCGGAGCGCGGCTCGTCGTGGAGCAGGTCACCGCGCGGGCCTGGTGCGGTGGGTGTGCCGAGGAGTTCGCGCTCGGCATGCCGCCGTTCTTCTGGTGCCCGCGCTGCGACCGCCCGTCGCAGGAGCTGCGCAGCGGACGCGAGCTGGAGATCACGGGCGTCGAGCCGGTCCCGGCCCCGACCTGACGGGGCCGGGACCGGGGGGCGGTTCAGCAGATACGCGGCAGCTGCTCCCCCAGGGGCAGGTCCACCACCCGGGTGCCACCGAGACCGGTGGCGACCACGACCATGCCCGGGTGGTCCGCCACGCACTCCCCGATGAGAGCGGCGCCGGCACCCTGGGGGTGCGCGCGCATCGCCGCGAGGACGGCCTCGGCGTGCTCCGGGGGCACGAAGGCGACGAGCCGGCCCTCGTTCGCCACGTACAGCGGGTCCAGGCCGAGGAAGCCGCAGGCGTTCGCGACCTCGTCCGGGACCGGGATGGCCCGCTCCCGCAGCCGGACACCGGTGCCGGAGGCGCGGGCGATCTCGTTGAGGGACGCGCCGAGACCGCCCCGGGTGGGGTCGCGCAGGACATGGATGTCCTTGGTGACCGTCAGCATGGCGGCGACGAGGTCCGCCAGGGGTGCGGTGTCGGAGGCGATCTCGATCCCGAACTCCAGGCCCTCCCGCACGCTCATGATGGCCACGCCGTGCAGGCCGATTGGGCCGCTGACGATGACGGCGTCGCCCGGCCGGGCGCGCTGCGGGCGGATGTCGACTCCGTCGGGTACGAGGCCGACACCGGCGGTGGTGACATAGACGCCGTCGCCGTGCCCGGACTCCACGACCTTGGTGTCGCCGGTGGCGACGATGACGCCCGCCGCCTCGGCCGCCGCGCCGACGGCACGCGCGACGCGCTCCACGACGGCCAGTTGCACGCCCTCCTCGAGGATGAAGGCGGTGGACAGGTACGCGGGCCGGGCGCCGCTCATCGCCAGGTCGTTGACGGTGCCGTTGACGGCGAGGTCGCCGAGGCTGCCGCCGGGGAAGAACAGCGGCCGTACGACGTAGGAGTCGGTGGAGAAGGCCAGCCGCGCGCCGCCCAGGTCGAGGACGGCCGAGTCGGTGAGGGCGGCCAGGGTGGGGTTGCCGTAGGCGGGGGCGAAGACGTGCTCGATCAGTTCGGCGGACAGGGCACCGCCTCCGCCATGGCCCATGACGACGACCGGCTGGTCGCGCAGGGGCGCGGGGCAGCTCCAGCCGGCGGGGTCGACGGCCGTCGCGGCGGGCACGGCGGCTCGGGTGGTGTCGGCGGCTCGGGTGGTGTCGGTGGCTCCGGGAGCTTCGGTGGCGAGGTCAGCCAACGGGGTTCATCTCCTCCTGCGGGATCCGGGATCCCTGCGGTACCGGGGCGCTCATGCGGCGGTACAGGTAGTAGGCCGCGCAGGCCCCCTCGCTGGAGACCATGGTGGCGCCGAGCGGGGTGCGCGGGGTGCAGGCCGTGCCGAACGCCTCGCACTCGGTCGGTTTGATCAGTCCCTGCAGGACCTCACCGGCCCGGCACACGGCGGGTTCCTCGGTGCGGATGCCGGTGACGTCGAAGCGATGTTCGGCGTCGTAGGCGCGGAAGGCGTCGGTCAGGCGCCATCCGCTGGCCGGGATGCGCCCGATCCCGCGCCAGTTGCGGTCGGTGACCTCGAACACCTCCTCGATCATGCGTACGGCGGCCGGGTTGCCCTGGTCCTGTACGGCACGCGCGTAGGCGTTGTCCACCCGGTGCTCGCCGCGCTCCAGTTGGTGGAGGGCGCGGCGGATGCCTTCGAGGATGTCCAGCGGCTCGAAGCCGGTCACCACGATCGGCACGCGGTGCTTCTCGGCCAGGTCCGGGTACTCGGCGATGCCCATCACGCTGCACACGTGCCCGGCGGCGAGGAAGCCCTGCACCCGGCAGCTGGGTGCCGTCATGATGGCCTCGATCGCCGGGGGGACCCGGACGTGGCTCACCAGCAGGCTGAAGTTGTCCAGGCCGAGGCGGCGGGCCTGGTGCACGGCCATGGCGTTGGCGGGGGCGGTCGTCTCGAAGCCGATGGCGAAGAACACGACCTGGCGGCCCGGGTTCTTGCGGGCGAGCTCCAGGGCGTCGAGCGGTGAGTACACCACGCGTACGTCACCGCCCTCGCCCTTGACCCGGAACAGGTCACGGTCGGTGCCCGGCACCCGGAGCATGTCCCCGAAGGAACAGAAGATCACGCCGGGCCGGGCAGCGATCTCCAGGGCCTGGTCGATGACGTCGAGCGGCGTGACGCACACCGGACAGCCGGGGCCGTGGATCAACTCCACCTCTTCGGGGAGGAGTTGGTCGATGCCGTGGCGGATGATGGAGTGGGTCTGACCGCCGCACACCTCCATCAGGGCCCAGGGCCGGGTGACCGTGGCGCGGATCTCCTCCAGCAGCCGGCGCGCCAGATCGGGGTCGTTGAACTCGTCGATGTACTTCATCGGGCCTCACTCCCGCTCTCCTGCCGGGCCGCCTGCTCCCAGGCGTCGCCGAACTCCTCCTCGAGAAGCCCCAGTTGCTCGAACAGCTCCAGGGAGGCTCGGGCCGACTCCTCGTCCAGACGCTGCAGCGCGAACCCGACGTGGACGATCACGTACTCCCCCACCCGTACGTCGGGCAGGTACTCGAGACACGCCTGTTTCTGCACTCCGCCGAAGTCGATCAGCCCGGTCAGGGGGTCGGCGCGATGGTCGATGGACACGACCTTGCCGGGCACTGCCAGACACATGGGTCACTCCGTCTCTTGGTGGTTTGCTGTTCCCGCGACCATCAGCTGGCCGAGTGCCAATCCGCCGTCGTTCGGCGGCACTTCGCCGTGCCGCAGCACCGTGAAGCCGTCCGCGGCGAGCAGGGCGGTGCTGTCCTCCTCCAGCAGGGCGTTGGCGAAGACGCCGCCGGTGAGGGCGACCGTGTTCAGGCCCGTCGCCGTACGGGCCTGGCGGCAGATCTCCGTGACGGCCCGTGCGACGCCCCGGTGGAAGCGGGCCGCGAGCACGGGGGCCGGGGTGCGACGGCGCTGGTCGTCGAGCAGCGCCCTCAGCATCGGCGTGGGGCTGACGGCGAGGCTGTGCGCACCGCTGAGACCGAAGGGATACGCCTTGGCGTCCTCGTCCCTCGCCTCCAGCGCAGCCGCCTCCAGCTCCATCGCGGCCTGCGCCTCGTGTCCCGCGCGCTGGCAGACACCCACGAGGGAGGACACCGCGTCGAAGAGCCGGCCCATGCTGGACGTCGGGACACAGGCCACCTGCCGCTCCAGCTGCTGCCGCAGTACCGCGCGTTCGGTGTCCGAGCAGGCGCTGACGCTCGGCAGCTCCCGCTCCCACGGCAGACCCGCCGCCCACAGCCGGGCCAGCGCCAGCCGGCAGGGGTTGGCCACTCCGGCGTCGCCGCCGGGGAGCGGGGCGGGGGTCAGGTGGGCGAACCGCCGGTAGCCGGTGTAATCGGCGAGCAGGATCTCGCCGCCCCACACCGTGCCGTCGTCGCCGTACCCGGTGCCGTCGAAGGCGACGCCGATCACGGGCGTGGTGCCGTCGAGGCCGTGTTCGGCCATCGCGGAGGCGATATGGGCGTGGTGGTGCTGGACCAGCCGCAAGGGGATCCGTGCGGCGCGCCGGCGGGCCCGGCCGGTCGAGTGGTATCCCGGGTGCCGGTCGGCGGCCACCAGGGCGGGTGTGACGCCGGTCAGCCGCGAGAGGTGCA
Organism: Streptomyces sp. NPDC045022; assembly: GCF_056432605.1. Taxonomy (NCBI): domain Bacteria; kingdom Bacillati; phylum Actinomycetota; class Actinomycetes; order Kitasatosporales; family Streptomycetaceae; genus Streptomyces; species Streptomyces sp. NPDC045022. The sequence continues at coordinate 114,320 of NZ_JBWKIR010000012.1, read as the reverse complement.
GCTCCGCCCGCCGGGCGGCTTCCAGCGTGGCCAGGTCGCCCATGTCACCGATGTGCGGCCCGAACCAGGCGTGGTCGCCCTCGCCCAGGCAGGGGGCGTTCTTGAGGTCGCCGCCGACCGCGAGCGTCGGCCGGACCGGGAGGGGCAGGCGCAGGGGGCGGGGGACGTATCCGCGGGAGCGGCGCAGTACCTGTTCGGTGCCGTCGGGGCGGATCCGGAGCAGGGAGTCGTCGCAGGGCGAGGCGATGGGCCGGTCGTGGGAGAGCCAGGCGTCCGCCAGACCGGCCAGCCGGGTGAGCGCCTCGGCGTCGTCGGTGACGATGGGCTCGCCGGAGCGGTTGCCGCTCGTCATGACCAGCGTCCGGGGGCCGGGCGGATCACCGGGCAGGCCGAACAGCAGGGTGTGCACCGGGGTGTAGGGCAGCATCACACCCACGTGCGGGCTGCCCGGGCAGACCGGGTCGGCGAGGCGGGGGCCGGACGCCGGTGAGCGGCGGCGCAGCAGGACGATGGGGCGGCGGGCGCTGGTGAGCGCGGCCCGTTCCGCGTCGCTCAGGACGGCGATCCGCTCGGCTGCGGGCAGGTCCGCGCACATCACCGCGAAGGCCTTGCCGCCCCGTTCCTTGCGGCTGCGCAGAGTGGTGACGGCCCGGGCGTCGGTGGCGTCGCAGGCCAGGTGGTAGCCGCCGACGCCCTTGACGGCGACGATCCGCCCGGTGGCGAGCAGGGCCCGGGCGGCGGCGAGGGCGTCGGCGTCGCGGGCGGGGGGGACCCCGATGCCGTCGGCCGCGACGAGGCTGAGCCTCGGTCCGCAGTCGGGGCAGGCGACGGGCTGGGCGTGGAAGCGCCGGTCGGCCGGATCGCCGTACTCCCGGGCGCAGGCGGGGCACATCGGGAAGCCGGCCATGGTCGTGGCCGCGCGGTCGTACGGCATGCCGGTGGCGATGGTGAAGCGGGGGCCGCAGTGGGTGCAGGTGAGGAAGGGGTGGCGGTGTCGGCGGTCGGCGGGATCGGACAGTTCGCGCAGGCAGTCGGCGCAGGTCGCGGTGTCGGGCGGGAGCTGGGTGCGCCCGGTGACCCGCTCGGTGGAGCGGATGGTGAAGGGGCCGGTGTCGCCCGTGGCGGGCAGGGTCTCCCCGGCGATTCCGGTCACGGCGGCCAGTGGCGGCGTTTCGCGAGCGAGCCGGTCACAGAAGCGGTCCACCTCCCGCGCCGGGCCCTCGACCTCGATGAGCACGCCGTCGCCGGTGTTGCCGACGAATCCGGCGAGGGAGAGCCCGGCGGCCAGGCGGTGCACATGCGGGCGGAATCCGACGCCCTGCACGGTGCCGTGCACGGTGAGCCGGCGGCGCACCCGGCCGGTGGCGGGGGCGGTCACGCGACGGGGGCGGACGCGGGGTGGTGGTGGCCGTGCGGGTGCGGGGCGAGGGGCGGCCGGTGCGGCGGGGCTCCGTCCCGGGCGGCGAGGGCGTGGTCCAGGAGGGTGCCGACGCCGACGCCGGTGCGGGCGCAGGACCGCACGATCTCCACTCCGGGGTTGACCCGGTGCACGTTGGCCAGGAAGGCGGCCTCGTCGAAGCCGGCCGGCTCGGCGAGGTCGGTCTTGGTGATGACGACCAGGTGGGCGGAGCCGAAGGCGGTGGGGTACTTCAGCGGTTTGTCCTCGCCCTCGGTGACGGCCATCAGCACGATCCGCAGGGTCTCGCCGAGGTCGTAGGCGGCCGGGCAGACGAGGTTGCCGACGTTCTCCACGAAGAGCACGGAGGTGTCCGGCGGCAGCCAGCCCGCCAGTTTGGCGCGGACCTGACGTGCCTCCAGGTGGCAGAGTCCGTCGGTGAGCAGTTGCTGGACGGGCGCGCCGGAACGGGCCAGCCGGACGGCGTCGTTCTCGGTGGCCAGGTCGGCGGTCAGCGCGGCCACCGCCACACCGCGTTCCACCGCGCGGGCCAGGACCCGGCCGAGGAGTTCGGTCTTGCCGCTGCCGGGGCTGGACAGCAGGTTGACCACGGTCACGCCCTGCCGGGCGAGGTCGCCGCGCAGGTTCGCGGCCAGGTCGTCGTTCTTCGCCAGGATGGCCTGTTTGACGTCGGACCGGCACATGGGCACTGCTCCTCGGGTGCGGCGGTGGAGCCCGGGCCGTGCGTACGGCCCGGGGTCTCACCGATCTTCGGCTCCGGCGGGCCCCGTGCCGGGCAGCGCAGCCGGGGGCGGGGTCCCGGATTCCATCGGGCGGCCCAACGGGGGTACCGGCCCGGCGGGATCGGCGAGCAGGGCGGGCATCAGCGAGTGCAGCGCGTCCACGGCCCGGCCGACGGCTTCCCGGACCGGTGTGCTCAGGTCCGGCAGGAGTTCGTCGTCGCTGATCGGCAGCGCTTCGGGCTCGCAGGCCAGGACGAGCACCCGGGGCAGGGGCTCGTCGCCCAGGTGTGTGGCCAGGGCCAGTACCTTCGCCGGGTCCATGCCGTGTGCTTCCGGCGGGACGGTGCCGTCGGGGGGTTCGGCCTCGATCAGGGAGAGGGTGCCGGGGAGGTGGCCGCGCGGGGCCGCGTCGACCAGGACGGCGGTGGCGTAGCCGTCCAGCAGGTCGTAGGCGAGGTCCATGCCGCGGATGCCGTAGTCGTGCACCCGGATCCCGGGCGGCAGCGGGCGGTGTGCGAGGGCGCGGATCACCTCGGGGCCGAAGGCGTCGTCGCCCAGGAAGATGTTGCCGACGCCGGCCACCAGGAGCCGCGGTGTCAACGGATCTCTCCGGCGGGTGCGGCGAGCGGCCGGGGTGAGCCGCTCGGCGTCTTGCGGACGAAGGCCGAGCGCAGGGCGTGATAGGGGGCCTGGGGGTCGAAGAAGATGGCGTGCATGCGGGCCAGCTCGGCCTGCCGGTGGTCGGCGAGGGGACGTCGCCGTTCGTCCGACGCACGCGCGGCGGCCTTGGCGGTGATGCGCCGGTCCAGGTCGGGGGCGGCGGCGAGGCCGGCCGCCAGTCGCTCGATCTCGGTCATGAAGTCCGCTGGGGCGGCCGGTACGAGCTGGTCCACGAGTCCGAGCCGTTCGGCGGCGGCCGCGCTGACGGGCAGGGCCTCGGTGGTCAGCCGGTGGGCGTGTTCCGGGCCGACGCGGCGGGGCAGGGTGTACGTCCAGAACTCCGAGCCGTACAGGCCCATGCGGCGGTAGTGCGGGTTGAGGACGGTGCCGGAGCGGCACCAGACCTGGTCGGCGGCGAGGGCCAGCATGGCGCCGCCGGCGGCGGCGTTGCCGGCGAGCGCGGCCACCACCAGCCGGTCGGTGGTCCGCAGCACCGCCTCGACGAGGTCGTCCATGGCGTTGAGGTTGGTCCACGACTCCTGGGCCGGGTCGGGGGCCGCCTCGATGACGTTGAGGTGGATGCCGTTGGAGAAGAAGTCGCGGGTTCCGCCGAGGACCAGGACGCGGGTGGGGCGGGTGAGCGCGAACTCGTAGGCGGCGAGCAGCCGGCGGCACTGGTGGGTGCTCAGCGCGCCGCCCGGAAAGGAGAAGGTCAGGAAGCCGACGTCGGCGCGCTGCCGGTAGCGGATGTCGGTCCAGGTGCGCCGGTCCGGTGGCAGTTCGAACGGGACGGAGGCTTCCGGCAGGCGCGGTGTGCTGTCGCCCGTGAAGGCGGCGAGGACGGAGGCGGCCGGGCGCCGGAAGGGGGCGGGGTCGCCGGAGTTCTTGCGGGGGCGGAGTTCCGGGATCCACACCGCGCCGTCCCGGGTGGCCCGGCAGACGGCGCCCGCGCGCTGTGCCAGCAGCTCGCCGGGGCGGCCGCGCAGCCGGTCCTCGGGGTGGCCGCCGTGCAGGAACACCTCCCGGCCGAGGAGTTCGTCCAGGACGCCGGGCTGTGAGTCGGCGCCGCGGAGCTTGCGCAGGACCGTCGCGGTGTCGTCGTGCTGCCAGTCGATGCGCCGCCGCTCCTGGCGGAAGGGGCCGCGCCAGACCACGCTGATCGACTCGTCGGTCTGCGCGAGCGGCTTGTGGGAGCCCTCGGCGTAGCGTCGTACGGCCGTGAGGACGGCGGTCACGGCGGCGTCGGAGGCCTCGTTGCGGTAGAGGTCGCTCTTGCCGACGGGCGGCACGGGGAACGGCTCGGCCGCCCAGACGGCGCCGGCGTCCATCGCCGCCTCCGCCTGGAGCACGGTCACGCCCCATCGGGGTGCCTGTCGGTCGATGGCCCAGTCCAGCGAGGACGGCCCGCGGTCACCGGGCGGCCCCGGGTGCACGATCAGGCAGGTGTGCTCCCGCCACACGTCCTCGGGCAGGGCCGTCCTGAGCATCGGCGCCACGACCAGTTCCGGCCGCAGCTCGCGTACGGCCTCCCGGACCGGGCCGGGACCGTGCGAGGCGAGTACGACGTCCACGTGGTGCCCTCGGTCCGACAGTTCGGCGTACAGGCGCTGGGAGAGGCTGTTGAACGCGCTGGCGACGAGCAGAATGTCCATGACACGGCATGTTCGTCCCTGTAGGGGGCGCCGTGAAGAACCGCGGCGGCGTTTCGTCCGCCCGGCTCAGGTCTCTTCCTCCATCCGGATCGCATTGCGCAGATCCTCGAACGCCTGACCCCCCTCGTCCATGTGCGCCTCCAGCAGGGCCCCGGCGATCGCGTCGAGCTTGCGCTGGATGGCGTGCTCGGCGCGCATCTCGGCGTTCTTGAGCAGCGCGAGGAGCAGCAGCGTCACCGCGGTCATGGCGTCGCCCGCGAGCAGCAGCAGTTCGAGCCGCAGATGCGCGGCGTGGGCCGCGAGGAAGAAGCCGACGAGGAGCAGGCAGAAGAGGAAGAAGACCGGGGAGCTGGTGAAGTTGGAGGCGTACTCGGCGAACTGCTCGAACCGGCCGCGGCGCGAGCCGCCGCGCTGCACGGGATTCTTGAAGGTCATGGCCGAGCCTTACCCCGCGACGGCCGGCCCGTCGGCCGCCGTCCGGGCGCCGCACGGCGACCCGGCCGCTGCCGAGGTCCGGGTCGGGGCCGCTGCCGAGGTCCGGTCGCGGGACGCCTCTCGCCGGCCAAGACCGGTCGCGGGACGCCTCTCACCGGGCAGCCGCCCGTTATCCGGTCACGGCCGCCGCCCTGGTCTGATCACGGCCCACCACCCCCGGCCCGGTCACCAGCACCGGCACCGGCACCGGCACCGGCAACGACCACTCGCGCGCCACCGGCCCACATCCGGTCACCGGCACTGTCCACTCCCGCGCCACCACCCACACCCGATCGCGGGCCGCCGTCCCGTGTGCCGGGCCGCCGGACGTGTGTCCGGGGGACGGCTCCCGCGTCAGCTCGGCGGTACTCCTGCGGCGGGCACGGCACCGGGCGACGTGGGCGCGGTCAGGCGGCGAGGGCGCTGCCCGGCCGAAGCCGGTCGAGGAGCTGGTCGTGGTGGATGCCGGTCACGGGCGCGACGAGGTCGGGGTGGCGCAGCAGAGCGGCGGCGCGCCGGTCGCCGTCGTCGGGGTCGAGCAGCCGCCGGAACTCCACCGGGGTGCCCGAGGCGTGCTCGCCGTCGGCGAGTGCGTCCACGGCCAGTCCGGCCAGCTCGGGGTCGGCCAACAGGCCCGCCGCCCAGCTGGCCACGACCTCGTCCACCCAGGTGCGCCAGGCCCACTCCTCGGCCGGCTCGTCGCCGGCCGGCTGGGCTCCGGTGATCCAGTCGAGGCGGGCCGTGCCGCCGGGCCCGGCCATGGTGACCAGGGCGGCGTCGATCTCGGTCGGGTACCGCAGCCACGCGGCGACGGTCACCGCCTGCCGGGCCTGCGCCTCGCAGAGGGCGGAGGCCAGCGGACCGCCGCACGGCGGGTAGGCGACCGTCAGCCAGCGCGCCGTCGCGGCGATGAGGGGGGACAGATCAGTGAGCACAGCCGGGCCGTCCGAGGTGCGAGGGGAAGAGGGCTCCGCGCAACGGTAGCCCGGCACCCGGCCGCTCAGGGAGGGGCTGCGAACCAGGTCATATGTGGCATCGCCCACGTCGTTCCCGGTGCGGCGTCCGTTCCCGGGGCCGCCGGCCTGGTGTCGCCCCCTCGCCCCGGGGAACTCGATGCGGGCCCGCCGCACGGCTGGACACGCACCGGGGAGGTCTGGGAGGTCTCATGACGACGGACGCCACACGCTACGACGACCAGGACGAAGTACCGCTGGGAGGCTACGCCGCCCTCGCCTCCGTGTTCGCCGCGAGCGCCGGCACCTTCGCGCTGCTGGCCCGGCGCCGGGGGGTACGGCTGCCGCAGGAGGTGCCGCCCTGGGACGTGGCGCTGATGGGCACGGCGACGTACAGGGCGTCGCGACTGCTGGCCAGGGACAAGATCACCAGCTTCGTCCGGGCGCCGTTCACGCACCGTACGGACCAGGGTGAGGGGAGCGAGGTCCTCGACGAGCCCAGGGGCAGCGGGGTCCGGCGGGCGGTCGGCGATCTGCTGTCCTGCCCGTTCTGCATCTCCGGCTGGGCGGCCGGGGCCTTGGTCTGCTCCTACGCGACGGCGCCCCGGTTCACACGGCTGGTCTGCGGCGGCCTGGGCGCCCTGACCGTGGCGGACTGGCTGCAGTACGCCTGGACGTGGACCCAGCAGAAGACCGAGGGCTGAGCCGGGCCGCGGCAGCAGCGGGCGTTCGTCGTCCGTCGCCGCGGTCGGCTCGACGCCGGGCACGCCCTCGTCCGGGGGGCTCGAGCATCCGCCGGTGTGCGGGGCCTCGGGCGGACCGCCCAGGGCGGGGCGGGTCCGGCGGCGGCTGAGCGGCAGGGGGCGAGCGGGGCGGGGTACTCGGCCGAGCGCGTCGAGAGGACTTCCTGACGAAGGGACCGGCCTCATGCATCACGACGAGATGATCGGAAAGGTGCAGGCCCTCGCCCAGCTGCCCGACCGGGGTTCTGCCGAGCGGGCCGCGCACGCGGTCGTGACCACGCTGTCGGAACGGTTGCCGGCTGGGCTGGCCCGGCATGTGGCCGCCCAGCTGCCGCCCGACATGGCGGCGGCGATGCGGGAGGTGGCCGACGCGTCCGGGGCCGACTCGGGCACGGCGGGCGAGCGGTTCGGGCTGACCGCCTTCGCCGGACGCATCGCCGACCGGACGGGCACCGACGAGGACGCGGCGCTGCGGGAGGCCGCCGCCGTGCTGGAGGTGCTGGACGCCGCCCTCGCCCCGGAGCTGACCGAGCGGATGGCCGGCGCGCTGCCCGCGGACATTCGCGAGCTGCTGCCGGTGGGCCGCGCCTCCGAGAACATGGAGGAGCCCGGCTGAGCCCATGGGACGGGTGCTCACGCACGGTGCGACCGGCACGACGTGACGGTGATCCGCATAGCTGGTTCAATGCGTGTGCAAGCGTTCACTGGGGGCAGACGAAGCAGTGATGCCCCCACCCGGAAAAGGTGCTCCATGGCCTTCTTCGCCCTCTCGCGGCACCGGCCGCTGGTCCTGCTGTCCGCCACCGATCTGGCCGCGGGGTACGACCGGCTGGCGGACGAGAATCAGCAGTTGCAGCGCGCGGTGTCCTCGCACGCCGTCATCGACCAGGCCATCGGGGCGGTCGTCGTACTGGGGCAGATTCCGCCGGAAGAGGCCTGGCGGGCGTTGCGGGACGTCTCCCAGCGCACCAACACCAAACTGCGTACGGTCGCCGAGCACATCCTCGACTACGCACAGGGCGGCCCGCTGCCCGAAGCGGAGCGCGTCGAACTCGGCAGGGCCGTCACCCGGTACCGCCGGTGTCCCGCTCACCAGGTCGCGCAGCACGGTCAGTGACGGCCCGCCCTCGTGCGGCGGCGTCGGCGGGGGCGCGCGTGCCGGGAGGCCCGCGGCCGGGCGACCCAGTGGTCCTCGACCTGGTAGGTAGCCACGCGAGCCGAAGTCCGCCGTCCGCCGGAACCCGTGCGCGGGCGCGTTGCGCGGGCCGCTCCCCCGGCTTGCGCTTACCGTTCTCTCGATGTGACCGACCGTCAGCAACCTGGGCGGAGAGCAGGCGGGAGCAGTGGTGGGCGATGCGCGTCGGCGGGCGGCCGGGCCTGGAGGCGGACGCCGGGCAGGGGGCGCGGTGCTGGGCAGCCGGCCCGCGTACTCCGTGCGGCTCCCGGCCTCCCCACGCCCCGGGCCGAAGACGGCTGCGGCCGAGCGGACGATGCCGTGGCTGCGGATCGGCGCGGCCTACGCCTGGCGGCTCATTCTCGTCGGCATCGTCGTCTACGGCGTCTTCAGCATCCTCGGCAGCTTCCAGCTCATCGCCGTCGCCCTGTTCCTCGCGCTGATCGTGACGTCCGTGCTGCGGCCGGCGGTCGATCTGCTGGACCGCGTGCTGCCGAGGCCGCTGAGCGTGGCCGTGGCCCTCGTGGGCAGTCTGCTCGTACTGCTGGCCCTGCTCGCCCTGGTGGGCAACGCGGTGGTGGGCGAGTGGCCCCGGCTGGTGGGTGACTTCGGCGGCGGCGTGCATCGCATCGAGCAGTGGCTGCGACGGCCGCCGTTCCGGCTCAGTCCCGGCAAGCTCTCCGATGTACAGAACCAGCTGACGCGCTATGTCACCGCGCACCGGTCGGCTCTGCTCAGCAGCGCGGTCAGCGAGTTCGGCCGGGTGGTCGAGGTGATCACGGGCGGGGTACTCGCGCTGTTCGCCTCGGTCTTCTTCATCCATTCCGGCGAGCAGCTGTGGGCCTGGGTGCGCGACCGGTTGCTGCCGAGCGGCGCCCGCCCCGCCTGGGACCGGGCGGGGCGCGCGGCCTGGCGGACCTTCGCCGGGTACACGCGCGGCATCATCATCGTGGCCGCCACCAACGCCGTGCTGGTCGGTGTGGTCCTGCTCGTGCTGCGGGTGCCGCTCGCGCTGCCGCTGACCCTGCTGGAGTTCTTCGCCACGTTCGTGCCGCTGGTGGGCTCGCCGGTGGCGCTCGGGGTCGCCACGATCGTCGCGCTCGCCGGGCGCGGGCCGCTCACGGCCGCGGCCGTGCTGGTGCTCATCGTCGTGATCGGCCAGCTGGAAGGGCATGTACTGCATCCGCTGGTGCTGAGCTGGGCGGTACAGCTGCATCCGCTCGTCGTCGCGGTGTCCGTCATCGCGGGAAGCATCGTCGCGGGGGTGATCGGTGCGGTGGTGGCCGTTCCGTTGGTCTCGGTGGTCTGGGCGGTACTGTGCGCCCTGCGCGCGGAACCGCCGTGACCGATCCGCGTCGCCCGGCCAGAACTCCGTTCCGCCGTACGGGCCTTGTCCCGGCGGAAGAGGGGCGGCGCGTAGCCTGGCGAGCATGGCGGACTGGGAGGTTCGACAGGCTTCGGCGGGGGATGCCGAGGCGGTGGCGGAGTTGCGGGCCGTGGTGCTGCGGGCCGATCTGGAGCGGCTCGGGCGGTACGACGAGCACCGGGTCCGGCAACGACTGCGGGACGGCTTCGGACCGGCGCACACCCGGGTGATCGAGGTGGGGGGTGTGTTCGCCGGCTGCGTGGCGCTGCGGCCGGCCGAGGGCGCCCACTGGCTGGAGCACTTCTACCTGGCCCCGCACCTGCAGGGCGGCGGCATCGCTACGGCCGTACTGCGGCGGCTGCTGGAGCAGTGCGACCGCGACGGCACCCCGGTCCGGCTGAACGTGCTCCAGGGCAGCCCGGCACGGCTGTTCTACGAGCGGCACGGGTTCACAGCGGAGACCGAGGATCCGGTGGACGTGTTCATGCTGCGCGAGCCCGCCACTGCCGGTACCGCCGGACACGGCTCAGCGGTAGGTCCCGGATAGCGAGGGGCACGCCGGGGCCGCAGGTGTCCCGGGCGGTATGTGACGTGGTGGGTGGCATGGGGTGGGGCCCCGGGTGGCACCCGGGACGGTGTGCGTGGGATACGAGTGACGGGGCAGGCGCTGTGGCGTGATCTGACGGCCGCGGCGAACCGTGTGCGCCGGGCCTGGGCCGGCCCGTGCCGGGAGCGGGATCTGGTCGTCCAGGCGGTGAAGGCGGCGCTGGCCGCCTGGGTGGCCTGGGCGGTGTCGGGCTGGTGGCTGCACGCGCCGGTGGCGTTCGTCGCGCCGTGGGTGGCGGTGGTGCTGGTGGAGTCGACCGTGTACCGGTCGATCGCGCACGGCCTGCAGCAGCTGGGGGCGATCGCGGTCGGCACGATCGTGGCCACCGCGGTCGGGCTGCTGCTGCACGACACGGTCAGCGCGATGGCGGTCGTGCTCCCGCTCGCGGTGCTGGTCGGCCAGTGGGGAAGGCTCGGCAGCCAGGGCATCTACGCGGCGACCGGCGCCCTGTTCGTCCTGACCAACGGGTCCGTCAGCGTCGCCACCTCCACGGCCCGGCTCTGCGAGGCGCTGTTCGGGGCGGTGGTCGGCATCACGGTCAACGCGCTGGTCCGGCCGCCGCTGTATCTGCGCGACAGCCGTACCGTGCTGCAGGACGCCACCGAGGAGGCCCACGACATCCTGCGGGACGTGGCGGACGGGCTGGCCGACGGACGCTGGGACGCCGAGGAGGCCGGCGCCTGGCACGAGCGGGCCCTGCGGCTGCACCGTCTTGTGGAGCATGCGCACTCGGCGGTCGAGTGGAGCCGGGAGAGCCTGCGCGGAAACCTGCGCCGCCGCCGCACCGGCACCGTGCCGCCGGTCGGCAAGGAGTACGACGACGCGGTCGTGGTCCTGGACTACGCGGCCGTCCACACCGCGGGAGTGACCCGGACGGTGCTGGAGGCGGCCGCCGAGGACCGCTCGGCGCGCCGGCCGCTCCCCGAACTCGCCCGCCGTTACGCGGAGTTCCTGTGCCAGACCGCCCGTGCCCTGCGGCTCTACAGCCACAGCCGGTTCGCCGACGAGTGCGACGACGCGCTGCGCGAGGCCGTGGCGGAGCTGCGCGGCACGCTGCAGGACCTGCGCCGGGACCTGGCCGCCTCCACGACGGACGACCCCGACGAGGTCGCCACCTACGGCGCGCTGCTCGCGCAGGCCCACCGGCTGGCCGATCAGCTGGTCACCTCGGGTACCTGACCGCGCCCGGTCAGGAGACGGTGGCGCCGGCGAGGACGTCGTGGACGGCCGCGGTGAGCGCCGGGTCCGATGCGCCGGTGGTGAGCCCGAGCAGGAAGGAGGTGCGCTCGCCGTGGACGGTCACCAGGGTCATCTCCAGTCGCGCGTCGCCGCCGTCGCCCTGGACACGCAGCACGGCGGTGTGCGCCGGCTGGCCGTCCACGACGGCGGCGTGCGACTCCTCCAGGGTGGCCGGCTGGTCGGGGAAGAAGAACTCGGCGTTGGAGCGGGCGGCCGACTCCGTCACCCGGCGCAGATCGGCGCGGGCCACGGGCCGGTCCGCCGGGCCCGCGAGGACGGTGCCGCCGGCGGACGCGCCGTGGTTGCCGCCGGTGATCTGCGAGGAGAACGCGCCGATCAGCCCCTTGTCCTTGGCCGGGTCGTGCTTCCAGCCTTCCGGGATGCCGTAGGAGAGACCGGCCCGCGTGTCCGTGACCCGGGGGCGGCCCGCCGACGGGCCGGAGTCCCCGCCGCGCGTCCACCAGACGGCCGCCGCCGCACACACGACGACGAGGAGGAGTGCCATGAGCCCGGCCACCCGTCCGCGGCGCGACCGGGCAGGCGCGGGCCGTGGTACGAAGGGCGGCTGGGGCGGACGGGTCATCGGCGCGGGCGTTGTCATGTCCCCAGCCTGATGATCTTCGGAGTGCGGCGCCTGAGTAGCCGTACTCATCCGGCCCTGCGTCGTGTCCCTACGCCGGATCCGGCTCCCGTACTCCGAACACGGCCGGGCCCACGGTGAGGACGCCGTCGGTCAGCGGGCGGCAGCGGACTCCCCCGCCGCCGCGCAGGGCGCGTTGCGCGCCGGGCCCGAGGGTGGTGTCCATCCAGGCGCAGGGCCGGGCCGCGGTGCGCACCGCCAGTTCGACCGGACCGCTGCCGCAGTCGAGAAAGACGGTCGCGCCGATGTAGGCGTCGATGTCGATCCCGCGCAGCAGGACGTTGCGCCGGGTCCGCAGCAGATCCGCCTGGTGTGGCCCCCGCCGCGGAATCCGTTCGGCCGCCATGAGGGTGATCGACGCGTTGCGGTGGGCGGGGTGGTTGAAGTACCGGTCGCCGACGATGCCGAGTCCCGCGCGCACCTCGGCCGTCGTCACCAGTTCGTCGCGCGGCAGCTCGGGCACGCCGTCGCCGGGCCGGCCCGCGAGCCGGTGCACCGGGGAGACCAGCAGCTGGAGGATTTCGACGTGCGGCACGCATCGAGCCTACCCAGCGCTCCGCATCGCTCGGGCCGCCGGGCCGGACGGGGAACCGGCGGAGGGTCGGTGAGCGGCACGAGATGACGCTGCTGCAGGTCGGCCAGGTACATCACGGCGTGCCGCGGGCCCAGTGACTTCGCGCAGTGGGCCACGGCGCTCGCCAGGTCCAGGGTGCGGTGGGCGGGATCGGCGAGGAACTCCTCCAACGGCGCCCCGCCCGTCACTGCCGTCACGTCTCCACCACCACCCTGGACCGGTCGTCTTCCCAGCAGTCTCACATCGCCTTCCGGACGCGCAGTCCGCGTTCACCCGCCAGGGTTGCGGGGGAGCCACGTACTTCTCCGGCCCGCGTGGTCAGGCGGGTTCCGCGTCAGCCGGTGGCGAAGTCCCGCAGCTGGGACACGGAACCGTTGAAGCGGTCGTGGTCCCCGACCGTCTTCCCGGTGGAGGTGTACTGCCACATCGTGTACGCCGTCCAGCCCGACGGGAGCGTCCCTGCGGTCGCGGCGTAGCGGGCGATCCAGAGCGGGTTGCTCGCGCCGAAACCGGCGTGGTCCCCGGTGCACTGGGTCCACCAGCTGGTGGCCGTGTAGATGACCGCGTGGCGGCCGGTGCGGGCCTTGTAGCGGTTCAGGAAGTCGCGGATCCAGCTGACCATCCCGCTCTTGGACTTGCCGTAACAGGCGCCGCCATAGGGGTTCCACTCGATGTCGAGGACACCGGGAAGCGTCTTGCCGTCCTTGGACCAGCCGCCGCCGTGGTCGACGAAGTAGTCGGCCTGCGCGGCACCGCCTGTGGTGTCCGGAGTGGCGAAGTGGTAGGCGCCGCGGATCATGCCGACGTCGTACGCACCGTTGTACTGCTGGGTGAAGTAGGGGTTGGCGTAGTACGTCCCCTCCGTGCCCTTGGTGTAGGCCCATCTGGTGCCGCTGCTCCACAGCGTCGGCCAGGCGACGTTGCCCTGGTGGCTGGAGACGTCCACGCCTTCCGTCTGGGTCGCGCGGCTGACATCGGGAGGGGTCTCGGGAACGGCGCCCCTTCCGTCGTGGGCGAGGACGCCCATGCCCATGTAGGCACTGCCCCGTTCGGGCGTGCCCGGGGCCGACGCGGGCAGGGCCGCTGGTATGGAGAGGGAGAGGAGGAGGCCGGTCAGGGCGGCCGTGACGGCCGGGCGTGAGCGGCTGCGGTGAAGGAATAGGGAGCTTCGCACGGAATCCATCTGACCCGCGGTCGGGCCGCACCGCACTCCGGATACCGCCCAACGAAGCCGTTCGGGCCCGCGTTTGGTCCGTCTGGGTGGCTCCGGCCGGCCGGGAGCGACGCCGGGCGCCTCCCCCGGCCGGCCGTCTCCGGGTCAGCCGTCGATGCGGTGCTGGGTCCAGAAGGAGGTGAGGTCGGTGGTCGTGGCGGCCTGGGCTGCCGCCTTGAACTCGGCCGTGGTCGACACGCCGTACCAGTGCGCGGTCGCGTAGTCCTTCAGCAGCTTGGTCATGGCGGTGTCGCCGACGAGGCGCCGCAGGTCGTGCAGGGCGCACTTGCCGTAGCCGTAGACGACGGTGGAGTAGCGCGAGGAGTGGGCGTCCCAGTAGGCCATCGAGTTGGTGATCTTCTCGGCGCTGGAGGCCCAGGAGACGCTGCTCCAGCAGTTGCTGCCGGTCTTGCCGAGGGCGAGGTCGGTGGCGTAGTCGGTGAACGCCTCGTCCAGCCAGGGGCTGTTGTACTCGTCGTCGCCGACGATGCCGTACCACCACTGGTGGCCGATCTCGTGGGTGAGGGCGGTGGTGCTGACCAGGTCCAGGACGAACCCGGGGTACTCCATTCCGCCGAACCAGTAGTTGTTGTCGATGACCGCGTCCAGCTCGCCGTACGGGTAGGCACCGAAGCGGGCCGCATGGGCGTCCACGGCGGTCTTGGCGGTGCTGAGCATGGACTGGGCGCTGGAGGAGCTGATGCCCGAGACGGAGTAGACGTTGATCGGGACGCCGGCGGCCGAGGTGCCGGAGACCTTGGTGAAGGGGCCGGCGGCCCAGGCGAAGTCACGGACCTTGGAAGCGGTGGCCGTGGTGACCGTGCGGCCGCTGGAGTCGGAGGTGTCGGTGGAGGTACCGGTGGCCGGGACCAGGAGGGAGCTGGGGTGGTCGAGGGTCACCTTGAAGTCGGCGGCCAGGGAGTAGAAGGACTCACCGTTGTTGGTGTACGGGTCCAGGTGCCAGCCGGCGCTGTCGCGGACCGCGAGGACGGGCAGGGCGTTGCCGATGAAGCTGAACGCGCCGTCGTGGCCGAAGCGGTCGGCGCCGCTGGGCACGGTGATGCCGAGGTCGAAGCCGATGGTGGTGCTCTGGCCCTGGGCGAGCGGGGACGGCAGGTCGACCTTCAGTGCTGTGCAGGCCACGGAGAGGGCGCCGGCACTGCCGCCGGTGACGTTGCCCACCTTGATCGGCATCGCGTCGCAGGTGCCGTGGTAGTTGTCCCAAAGCCGCAGGTACACCTCGCTGAGCGCGGTGGCGGAGGCGTTGGTGAAGGTGACGCTCTCGTGCCCGGTCCAGACGGTGCCGCTGGTGTCGCCGCTCAGGTTCACGGTGTACGAGGGTGCCGCCGGGGTGCGGGTGGAGTCGGCCGGCGGTGGCGTGGTGCCGCCGGAGGTGGCGAGGGCGATGTCGTCCAGGACGAAGCTCGTCTGGAGGCTGGAGTCCTCGGTGCCGGTGAAGGACAGGTTCACGGTCTGGCCGGCGAACGAGGACACGTCGATCGACTTCTGTACCCAGCCGGTGTTCTTGTCGAGGTTCGAGTAGGTGGCCAGCGTCGTGCTGCCGAGTTTGGCCGTCAGCTTGTCGTACGCGGTGGACGAGGTCGTCTCGGCGGTGTCGATGTGCAGCCAGAAGGCCAGGGTGGCGGTGGCGCACCCGGCCGGGATCGTGACGCTCTGGCCGAGGGTGTCGGTGTGGGTACCGCCGACTCCGTCCAGCCAGGCGTAGGAGCTGCCGCCGTGCGCGGTCTGGCCGGAGCGGCTGGTGATCACGGTGGACGAGGACGGCGTCCACGGCGAGGTGCCGCTCTCGAAGCCGCCGTTGGTGACCGCCTGGGTGGGAGTGCAGGCGGCGGGGGACGACGCCGGCCGGGCGGCGGCGGGCGTGCCGGGGAGCAGGAGGGCGGCCACCACGGCGACGGTGAGCGCACCGATGCCGAGGGCCTTGTGGGGGGTCGGTCTCACACGCTACTCCTTTGTGGCGGCCGGGATTCCGGCCTGCTCTCAGGCCGCCCGGTCGGCTGGGGTGCGCCGGGGCGGCCACGGATGGGGCTTGCGCGTTCGTTGTGCCGAGGAGCCGGTCGGGCCCTCATGGGGGCAGGGCGACGACTGCCGAAAGAGTGACAGATATGACCGGTACATGCCAGACCGATAAGGGGCGTACGCCCGGGACGGTGCTGTGGGCGCCGCCCGGGGCCGGCGGGCGGCGCCTGGATCAGGCGGTGCGCAGCGTCACGAAGACGGCCCGCAGCCGGGTACCGTCGGGGCCCGCCCAGCCGGTGGCGACATGGCCGAGGGCTCCCTGGGGCGGCAGCGGCGGGTTCCCGGCGGTGGGGCCGAGCACCCGGTGGACGTGGAGGACCGTGCCGTGCGGGGTGGGCAGGCGCGTGCCGTCCTGGTCGTCGGTCGGCTCGGGGGCGAAGACGCCGGGGGCGAAGGGGGCGCCCGTGCCGGCGCGGATCACCTCGTGGTCGGGGGTGTCGGTGACGCTCTGGGCCATCGCCTGCGCCCTGCCCTCGATCAGCGACAGCAGCTCGGTGACCAACACCGGGTCGTGGCAGCCGTCGTAGACCCAGCGCTTGCCCAGCACCCCGTGCTCCATCGTGCCGACGAGGGCCTGATCGGCACCATGGAGCGGCGCCCCGCGGTAGGTGAGCGGTACCAGGTAGGCCGTCCGCTCGGGGCTCGTCATGTCGGTGGCCACCATGAACTCGATACCGACCTCGCCCTCGGGGTCGTCCAGCCGGAAACCACCGGACTTGGCCAGCACGGGTGCGGCGGCGCCCCGGTACCAGGGGCGGGTGGGCAGCCAGTCGGTGAGCAGTTCGAGCTTGGTGGGCCTCAGGGTGGTGTGGTGGATGACGGCCATGCCGGTGGTTGCCTCCCGTGCGCGGTTGCGGACCGCCTCAGCCTTGCACACCGTCCCCACCGGTCAAGGCCGGGCTCAACGCGGCCCAGGGGTTGGGTGGTTCGCCCGTCACCGGGCCGCACACCGTCGCGCCCCGCTCGTGCGCGGTGCGGACGGCGAGCGGGACGAGGGCCTCGGGGACGCCGTACACGAGGTGGCAGAGCCGGTCGGGCGGATGGCGTGCGGTCCAGGCGGGCCGGGTGAACGCGGAGACGTAGGTGGCCCAGTGGCCCTCGAAGGTGACGGTCAGGTCGGCGAGCCGGGCATAGCCCGGCGCCGGGTGGACTCCCGGGTTGAGGACGACGGTGGCCGCGCCGAGCCGGCGCAGCTCCCGGACCAGACGGCGGCAGGCGGGCAGGCCCGCCGGGTCGGCGGTGACGCGGTCGAGGAAACAGCCGTCGGTCCCGTACCAGGCCTGGTGCCGGTGCATGTCCGCGGCGATCTCCGCCCGGTCCCGCACGCCATAGTCGGTGTCGACGTAGCCGAGCAGGCGGGCGCCGGCCGCGCGCAGGGCCCGGGCGGCCGCCGCGAACGCGGGGTCAGGGGCCGTGCCCGGTCCGCTCGCGGGGTTGAGGACGACGGCGTAGGTGCGGGCGGCCGACGTGATCAGGCGGTGCCAGGCGCCTGGGTCCTCGGCCGGGTGCACGTACAGCGGTATCAGCAGGCTCACGGCACTCGCCCGCTCTCCGCCGTGGCCGCCGCCCACAACGCATCGAGGGCGTCGTTCAGGTCGTGGGCGGGGCGCCAGCCGAGGGCCCGGCCGGCGGCGGTGATGTCGGAGCACTGCCACGACACCCGGGCCGAGCGGGCCGAGCCGCCCGTACTCTCCTCCAGCTTCCCCCGGAACCCCGCCCGGCGGGCCAGTCCGCGCACCAGCTCCCGCACGGCTACGGCCGTTCCGCCACCGATGTTGAGGACGGGCGGCAGGTGTCCGGGAGCCGTGGCAGCCAGGCTGACCGCGCCGGCGACGTCCCGTACGTCGACGAAGTCCCGGTACGCGGACAGGTCCCCGAGCCGCAGCACCGCCTCGGGGCCGGTGCCGGCCGAACGGAGGAGAGCGGCCATGCGGCCGGGCAGGCCCGCGACGGGTGCTCCGGGACCCACCGGGTTGCCGACCCGGAGGACCACGCCGTCCAGGGCGGCGGAGGTGACCGCGATCGTGCCCGCGAGCTTGGTCACGCCGTACGGGGTGACCGGGCAGGCGGGTGCCGACTCGGCGACCGGCACCTCAGGGATGCCGGGCCCGTACTCGGCGGCCGAGCCGAGGTGCACCAGGCGGGCCGTGGGGGCCGCCTCGCGCAGCGCGGCGCACAGTACGGCGGGGCCGCGGGCGTTGACCTCGGCCAGGGTCACGGGGTCGCCGCCGGTGACGCCCGCGCAGTTGACCACGGCGTCGGGGGCGGCCGCCGTCAGGGTCTTCGCGAGCCGCTCCGGCCGGTCGGTGGCGAGGTCGATGCGGAACTCGGCCGCGCCACAGCGGCCGGCGGCGAGGATCCGCGCGCCCGGAAGGGCGCGCAGCCGCTCGGCCACGTGGCGGCCCAGGTATCCGGTACCGCCCAGGACGAGAATGCGCATGCGGTACTCAGGCTCCCTTGAGCAGTAGGGACTTGCGGCTGGTGAACTCGGCGTTGGCCCGGTCGTAGTCGTCGGGCCGGCCGATGTCCAGCCAGTAGCCGTCGAACTCGTAGGCGTGGGGCGGGTTCTGGGCTTGGAGGAGATCGAGGACCAGTTCGTCGAAGCCCAGCGGCAGGCCCGGTGTGTAGCCGTCGAGGGTGGAGCGGTGGAGGCCGTAGACGCCCATGGAGACGCGGTAGTCCATGCTGGGTTTCTCGGTGAAGGCGACCACCTTGCTGGCTTCGGTGGTGAGGACGCCGAAGTCGATGTGGACCTTGCGGGCGTAGGTGGCGATGGTCAGCGGCGCGCCCGACTGCTCGTGCCGGCGCAGCACGTCGGCGTAGTCGAGGTCGGTGAGGATGTCGCCGTTCATCACCAGGAATGTCTCGGGCAGCCGGTCCCTGAGGTTGAGCAGGGGGCCCATGGTGCCGAGCGGGCTGTCCTCGGTGGCGTAGTCGACGCCCATGCCCCACTGCGAGCCGTCGCCGACGTACGCGCGGATGATCTCGCCGAGGTGGCCTATGGCGATGGTGCAGCGGGTGAAGCCGGCCGCCGACAGCTGGCGCAGCACGATCTCCAGGATGGCGTGCTGGTCGCCGATGGGGACGAGCGGCTTGGGCAGCGCGGTGGTGTAGGGCCGCAGCCGAACGCCCTTGCCTCCCGCCAGGATCACTGCGTGCATGGGGCTCCTCCTTCGTTGAGCGGGGACGTGCCGGACGGGTCAGACGTTGTAGATGCCGGTCTTGTAGCGGGCCAGGTTGGCCGGGTCGCGGAAGAACTCCACGGTGTGCGCGAGGCCCTGCTCCAGGGTGTGGGCGGGCTGCCAGCCGGTGGCCTCGGCGAGCCGGGTGGCGTCGGCGACCAGCCGCATGACCTCGGAGCCGGCCGGCCGGATGCGCTCGGGGTCCTCGCGTACGTCGAGGGCGCTGTCCATGACCTTCCCGATCAGTGCGACGAGGTCGCCGACGGAGATCTCGCCGCCCGTACCGGCGTTGAAGGTGCGGCCGACGACCCGCTGGGCGGGCGCGGCACCGACGGCGAGGAAGGCCTGCGCGGTGTCCTTGACGAAGGTGAAGTCGCGGGTGGGCCGCAGGTCGCCGAGGGTGAGGGTGCGCTCCCCCGCCGCCACCTGGCCGATGACGGTCGGGATGACCGCGCGCATGGACTGGCGCGGGCCGAAGGTGTTGAACGGCCTGAGGGTGACGACCGGGGTGCCGAAACTCGCGTGGTAGCTGTCGGCCAGCCGGTCCCCGCCGGCCTTCGAAGCGGCGTACGGGGACTGGGTGTTGATGGGGTGGTCCTCGGTGATGGGCACGGTCCGCGCGGTGCCGTAGGTCTCGCTGGTGGAGGTGTGCACGAGCCGGGGTGTGCCGAGGGAGCGCACGGCTTCCAGCACGTTGAGGGTGCCGGTGACGTTGGTCTCCACGTAGCTGTGCGGGGCCCGGTAGGAGTACGGGATCGCGATCAGGGCGGCCAGGTGGTAGGCGACGTCGGCGCCTTCGAGGAGGCCGCGGACCGAGCCGGGGTCGCGGACGTCACCGAGGACGATCTCCACGTGGTCGAGGACGTCCGGGGCGAGGGTCTCCAGCCAGCCGTAGGAGGAGAAGGAATTGTACTGGGCCATGGCTCTGACCCGGTGTCCCGAGGCGACCAGGGCCTCGGTGAGGTGAGAGCCGATGAAGCCCTCGGCTCCGGTGACGGCGGCGAGCGGTGCGGAGGTCAACTGCGGTGTCCTTCCGGTGGGTCGATCGGGGCAGGGAACGGCATCAGGCGTGCCGGGTGGGGCGGCCGAGCAGCCGCAGCGCGCACGCCACGAGAGCCAGGGCGGCGGCGCCGCAGCAAAGCGGCAGCGCGGCCGGGCCCGGTGGCAGGTGCAGCAGTGTCACCGCGCCGGCCGCGCACGCGGCGGCCAGACAGATCGCGGCCGGTGGCCAGGCGGTCCCGAACGCCTGGAGCAGCAGCGCGGTCCACAGGGTGCCCGCGAGCGGGAGCAGGGTGGCCGGTGCGGCGCCGATGACGTACGCGGCGGGCAGCAACGGCAGGAGATAGGCCAGCAGGCACAGGCCGAGGACGGCCGCCGCACGCAGCCGGAAGCCGGCGGGCGTGGCGGTCGCGCGGAGGGCGGCGACGGACAGGCCCCGGTAGCGGTACAGCAGCCATTCGGCGGGGCCCATGCTGACGGTCAGCACGATCATCGCGTACGGTTCGCGGCGGCCTGCCAGCAGCACGAGCAGACCGGCGGCGAGCCCGAACAGCCCGTACGGCAGGGACCACCACAGCGGGGGCCGCTTGCCGTCGGCCGCGGCCGGGGAGTCCAGGGCACCGCGCAGGGCGTATCCGGTCACGGCGAGCGTGGCCTGCAGCGCCAGCAGGGGCAGTCCGGTGCGCAGCGCGGTTCCGGGCTCCCACCAGGGCAGTACGGCGGCGCCCGCGATCAGCGGGGTGAGCGCGGCCAGCAGCAGCCGTTCCCGGGCCAGGACGAGCAGGACGCCCGCCGCCGCGAGATACAGCGACTGCGCTGCCGCCGCCAGGAGCACCGTACCGCTCCCGGCGAGCGGTACGGCGGCGGCCGTGGCGAGTGCCGCTCCCGCGGAGGCACCGGTCAGCAGGGTACGGGCGGCCTCCCGGCGTCCGGTCGCCATCCGTAGGTGGGCGCGGTGGCCGAGCGCCTGGCCCCACGCCCAGGAGACGAGGCCCGCGACGATCAGCGCCGCGGCGTGCCGCCCGGGGTGCCACAGGGGCGCGGTGAGCAGGTAGGCCAGTCCCGGCAGGGCGAACAGGATGCCGCGCAGGAGGCAGCGGACGTGGTCCGGGCGCCAGGGGTCGGCCGCCGGCGCGGGCTCCGGGAAGGTCCGGGGCACCTGCTCATGGAGTGCGGTGGCCAGCGCGAAGAGGTTCGAGTGGCCGTACCGTTCCCTGATCTGGTCGGCCGTCAGGCCCTCGGCCTCCAGCAGGGCGGCCACCTCGTAGGGGTGGACGGCCGGGCCGATGCGGTCGGCGAGTTCGGCGGCCAGCCGGCTCACCGCCCGCTCGTCGGGTCCGTGGCCGTGCGGGAGCGGGGCCGGTGTGCGGTCGTCGCGGCGCACGGGTGTGCCGGCGAGCCGCAGCGCGAGGGTGTCCCCCTCGGCGCCGCCCGGTTCGAGAGCCATGGGTCCGCTCATCCGGCCAGACTCCCCGCGGCGATCCGCGCGGGCTGCCCCGGCCCGGCCGGCGCGGTGAACGTCCGGGTGTGCGCCGGCAGTTCGAGGTAGATGGCGCGGAAGGTGTCGATGGTCTGGCGCAACGTGAACTGCTCGATCACCCGCAGCCGGGCCGCCTCCCCCATCGCCCGCCGCCGCTCGGTGTCACCCAGCAGCTCCAGCGCGGCGGCGGCCATCCGGGCCGGGTCGCGCGGCGGGACGACGAGCCCGGTGTCGCCGACGGCCTCCCGTACGCCGCCCACATCGGTCGAGACGGTCGCCCGTCCGCAGGACATGGCCTCGATGAGGGTGAACGGGAACCCCTCGCTGATGCTGGAGAGCATCACGACGTTCCCGGCCGCGTAGGCGTCCTTGATGTCGTCGACCCGGCCCTCGAAGGTCACGGCGTCCGCGTGTCCCAGCTCGGCCGCCAGCGCCTCGCAGCGCTCCCGGTACGCCTCTCCGCCCCGCGGGGTTCCGCCGAACAGCCGCAGCCGGGCCTCGGGTACCCCGGCCCGGACCAGGCAGAAGGCACGGATGAGGGTTTCCAGGTCCTTGATGGGGTCGACACGGCCGGCCCAGCTGAGCGTGGGCACGTCCGGCTCGGGTCCGGCCGGCGGGAAGGCGGCGGGATCCACGCCGTTGTAGACGGTGCGGATCGCCTGCGGATCGGCGCCGCCCTCTTCCTCCCAGAGCCGGTTGTAGCGGTTGCCCGGGGTGATCAGGGCGGCCCGGCGGTAGCTCTCCTCGGCCAGCAGCCGGAAGAACCCCAGCACGACGGCTTTCACCGGCCAGCGGTAGGGGGCGGTGCGGTAGCCGAGGTAGCGCTCGCGCAGATAGACGCCGTGCTCGGTGAGCAGCAGCGGGACCCCGTACCGTTCCAGGCCGGCGAGGCCGGGCAGGACGGCGACCCCTCCGCTGACCGCGTGGGCGACGCCGTGCCGGGGTGTCGGTGCGGCGAGAGGGCGCAGGGCGTGTTCGAGCAGGGCGGTGGCGGTGACCGCGTCGTGCAGGGTGGGCCGGGCCTCGTGGACGGCCAGCCCCGGGCGGTTCCACACCGCGGCGAGGATGGTGATGGCCCGGTCACCGCGCAGGAACGGGCTCAGTGTGCCGTCGGCGGCGGCCCGGGCCATGGTGTACAGCGCGGGTGCGAACCGGTCCTCGGCGTGCGGGTCGAGCAGCGCGGTCAGGAAGTGCTCGTAGGCGGCGGCGAGCCGGTTCCGGGCGCGTCCCCGGGGCGGACGGCCCTCCGGTGGGGCTCCCCACATGGGCACGGAGAGCACGCTGGCGATGTGGCCGGGCAGGTCCCATACGACGGGTTCGCGTCCGGTGCCGGTGACGGCGATGACGTCGAAGCCGAAATCGGGCATGCCCTGGACGAGTTGGTCGCACCAGACGCTCACGCCGCCGTGGCTGTGCGGGTAGGTGCCTTCGGTGAGCAGGGTGACGTGCGCCGCGCCGGGGCGGCTCACGCCGTGGTGAACGTGCATCGATTGTGCTCCACGGCCGAGGTGTGGGGTGGTCGTGCGGGTCCGGTGCCGATGGGCGGCCAGGCACCCGGGCCCGTCCGGTCGGCTCCCGTCACAGGGTGGGCGGGAGGCGCCGGGCAGGCCCCCGGGTCGGTGCGCCGTTCAGTTGTCCGGGGCGTACGGGACCTGCTCGGTCACGCCCGTCGGGACCTTGGTGCGCGGGGCCGGGGCGGTGGCCGCCGCCGTGCCGCCCGTGGTGTCGGCCGGGGTGGCCGCCGCCGTGCCGCCCGTGGTGTCGGCCGGGGTGTCGGCCGGGGTGTCGGCCGGGGTGTCGGCCGGGGTGTCGGCCGGGGTGTCGGCGGAGGGCAGGGTGAAGGTGAGCGCGTTGCCGGAGGAGGCGGTCCAGCCGGACACCTCGCCCGCGTAAGCGCTGCCGAAGGCGCTGCCGCCCAGGGTGGTGCCGGTGGGCAGGGTCGCGGTGACGGCGGTTGTGTCCGGTGCCTGGACGGTCACCGAGTCGCCGATGCGGTAGGCGGTGACCTGGCCGGCGTTCAGGGCGCTCTTCCACGCGGCCCGGCGCTTCAGTTCGGTGCCGATGTCCTTCATCCGCAGGTTCACCACCGGGGTGTTGTCGGCGAAGAGGGCGTCGTAGCCGTCGAGTACGCCGTCGAGCACCGGGTAGGCGATCCGGTCCTCGGCGAGGTTGGACTGGTGGATGAAATGCGGCTTGGGGTCGTTGGACAGCACGTGGCCCAGCGCGATGCGGGTCTCCAGCGGCACGATGTAGTCGTGGTAGCCGGTGCCGGTGTCCAGCGGGTCCGGGAGACAGGTGGTGGTCGCGGGGTTGTCCTCGCAGATGCCGCTGCCGCCCTGGGCGCGGCCGGTGTACAGCCAGTTGTACTCGTCGACCTGCTCGGCGGCCTTGCCCGCGTTGTAGAAGACGTTCATCGGGTAGCGGGAGACCGTGGTGGCGGGGCCGACCTGGCGCTGTTCGGGGTCGCGGGAGTTGTCCGAGGCGAGCCACCTGACGTTGTCGCCGGCGAGCGCGAGCGCCAGGTTCGGGTTGTCCTGGGGCTGCTGCGGCAGGATCCTCAGCCCGGAGTGCTCACCGGTGACCAACTCGTCCGTCTCCAGGGGGAGTCCGGCGGCCTGGCCCCAGGCGCGGTTGGTGGCGATCTCGTAGTCGATCGTGCCGCGGCCGACCCACTTCGTGCTGCCGTCGGCGTTGGTCGCGCACGTCCAGGGGACGACGGTGACGTTCTGCTCGCAGCCGAGGAAGGCGTGCGTGTACGTGTGGTTGATCCAGCGGAACTGGTTCCGGTCGGTGATGAGCCGGTCGGCGAGCTGGTCCACGCCGTCGTTGTCCTGGCGCTGGTCGACGCTGCCGGCGCCGTTGTACACCAGGTCGAGGGTGAAGTGGTGGCTGTTCTGCCAGGCGGTGGCCTGGCCGGCGTCCGCCGGGGTCATCCGGATCGGGCTCGGTGTGCCCGTGCCGTCGGCGCAGTCGACGTCGCCCGGTGTGCAGTTGAGCCGGGTGTCCCAGCGGTCGTCGGCGGCGAACACGTCGTCCACGTGCACGGCGAAGTAGTTGCGTGAGGCGCCGAGGTGCACCCCGCCGGTCATCCACTCCACGATGCCGCGGGCCAGCAGCCGGAACTGCTGCTGGTACTGGTTGTAGACGAAGGTGACGACCAGCTCGCGCCGTCCGTCGTGCCGGTATTCGCCGACCAGGGACCCTTGCCTGGACGTACCGGGGATGGGGGCCTGGACGTACGGGGTGAAGTCGGCGCCCGCGGCCGGAGTCGACAGGTAGGCGTAACTCTCGCCGACGGACGGCGAGTTGTCCTCGAACGGCACGGTGCCGTCGAGGTAGCCGAAGGGCCCGGCCCGGCCGGCGGTGGTGACCTGGGCCCGCACGCCGTCGACACTGCCCGAGTAGCCGCCGTAGACCGGGTACTGCAGGCCTGCCTCGGGGCGGGCGTAGGTGTAGGCGTCGACCTGAGGGATCACGTACGTCTTCTCGTAGTCGGAGAGCGCGGCCATCTCGGCGGAACCCGCCGCGAAGGGGTTGTCGTTGGGCAGGACGACGGCCTGGAACTTCGCCTGAGGCCGGCCGTCGACGGTGTCCGCGAGGAAGGCGGAGTCGATGGTGGGCCGGTCGGAGCGGGTGAGGTCGACCTTCGTGTACGGCGTTCCGGCGGCGTCGAGTTCGGCGGCGATGGCGTCGGTGGCCGGACCGCCGTCGCTCACCACCAGGACTCTGAGGTCGATCCGCGGTGCTGTGGTGTCGGCCTGTGCCGGGCCGGCCTGGAGGCCGAACGCGGCGATGAGCACGCCCACCGTCAGCGCGGTGGTGCGTATGGTCCGCTTCATGCGGTGAAGTCCCCTCCCCGGGCAGGGGTGAGCACGGCTCCCATGGAGCGGACGCACCCCCTCGCGTGACGCCGGCGTCCCCCTCAGAAGCCGGTCGTCAACGCATCCGTCGCGTCACATGGT
This sequence comes from Streptomyces sp. NPDC045022, assembly GCF_056432605.1. Lineage (NCBI taxonomy): Bacteria > Bacillati > Actinomycetota > Actinomycetes > Kitasatosporales > Streptomycetaceae > Streptomyces > Streptomyces sp. NPDC045022. The sequence goes on along the minus strand of NZ_JBWKIR010000012.1, from coordinate 89,223 downwards.
GATGCCTCTGTGTAGCTTTTGTGGGCGAGTTGCGAAAGTTGACGGAAAAGTGTGGGTGTCCGGCGTTTCTTGAAGCAACCTGACGGCCCGTTTCTCCGTCGCCGCCGCGAGGGGCCCGCGGCGCACAGACGGCTTCATTAGCTGGTCCGGCCGCTCTACGGCGCACCGGCGGACCGTGGTGGTCCGCCGGGCGACGTTCCGGGGATCCGTGCGGCGGCGCGGGTCCGGCGGGGAGGCCGACTTCAGGTCACCCGGGCCGCGGAACCGGGCGGTCCGTCAGGCGCAGAGCACGCGGGTCTCCGGCAGGTAGACGGGACCGCCGCTGGAGTTGGTGCTGTCGCTGAACTCGGCGTAGTAGTACGAGTAGAAGCCGATGTTGCCGTTGCAGCCGGAGTCGGCGGCGACCTGGAGGGTCAGCGTGACGGTGCGGCTCTGGCCGGGCGGGATGGTGGCGCCGTAGTTGGCACCGAGGTTGTTCGGGCCGGTGCCGGAACAGGGGGCACTGCCGGCGGCGGTGGCCAGACTGCAGCCGGTGAAGCTGTACTTGAGGTCCGGGCGCTGGGTGGTCAGCCAGGTCGGGTCGATGGTCTGGTACACGAACCAGATGTCGTAGGACTTGTTGTTCGTGAGCGTCATCGACAGCCGCACCGTGCCACCGGGCGTGGTGGTGGCGCTGTCGGTGACGAAGGTGAGCGCGGCCGGCGCGGGTTCGGCGGCGCCGGCGCCGGGCGTGAAGCCGAAGACGGCGAGGAGGACGGCGAGGACGGCGGTGAGACCGAGTCGTCTCATCAGAGGTGATCGCATGGCCCGGGAGGCTAGGCAGCCGCCCGGCACGGCGTCTGCCCCGCCGGGCCGGTCGCGGTCACCGATCGGCCGAAAGTGATCGCAGCGTGAAGAAATCGCGGGGAACCCGTAACGGTGCGTCGCGCGCCGCGTACGCGCATGCCCGGGAGCGCCGGCGAGGGTTCACCGGAGAGGTGGTCGGCGGGACGGTATTGGCGCGGACGAGTCCTGCCGGCGCCGACGGAATGGTGGCCACCGGTGGTGCGGTGGCCACCTTCTCGGCCAAAGGATGCCTTTCCGGCCGGGCGTCGCGAGCCCCGCTTGTCCGTCGCCCGCGGCGGACGCCCGTGACGCCAGGGGACCGGGCGGCGGCGTGCCCTGGCGTCCGGTGGGTGCGGTCAGTGTGCCGCGCGGGGGTGCGTCTGCTCGAAGGCGGTGAAGGCGGCCTCCTGACGTGGCATGCGGGACGCGCACGCGGGTATTCGCGCTGCGACTTCGTACATCGGCGCCACACCAGGGAGGCGGAACACATGCTGATGGCACACCCCGCGGTACTGAAGGACCTCATCGCCCAGTACGAGGCCCTCACGTTGCTCGGGGCCGAGGAGAGCACTTCGCAGGCGCGGCAGCGACTCGCGGACATCTCCTACACGCTGTGCGTGGCCACCGGCACCACGGACGTCGACATGGCCCTCATCGCCGCCCGCCACCGCCTCTCCGGGGCCCGCCCGGAGGACGATTCCCTGCTTCAGACGGCCGTCCCGGCGGAACCGGCGTCCGGAGTGTGACCGTCAAGGGACCCCTCCTTCGCACCCGTTGAGTGCGCACTCCCCCTGAAGTCGTTGCCTCCGGCGTCTGGTCCGCCGGACCTACCGGACGGTATACAGGCCCAGTCGATCGCGCGAGGGCCGCTTCCCGGTGCCGCCCGCGCGTGCCGCAGCGGCCTCAGGGGGAGAATCCATGGCGAACGACACGCGTCCGGCGGTTGGGGCGAGAGGCCGGCGACGGGCCGCCGTGCTGGCGGCGGCGCTGGGCGGATGCGCCCTGGTCGCCGCCTCCACGACTCCGGCCGTCGCACACCCCGGCGGATCCGGCCACGACGTCGCCTACGTGGCGCTCGGCGACTCCTACACCTCGGGCCCCGGCATTCCGCGTCAGGTGGACGCCGACTGCGCCCGCTCCGACCACAATTACCCCTCTCTCGTGGCGGCACAGCGGCAGGTGACCTCGTTCACGGACGTCAGCTGCGGCGGAGCCACGACGGCGGAGATGTGGCAGGCGCAGGGCACCAACGCGCCCCAACTCGACGCGCTGAGCCGCAACACGGACCTGGTCACGGTGCAGATCGGCGGCAACGACGTCGGCTTCGGCCCCGTCATCGGCACCTGTGCCCGCCTCGCCGCCCAGGATCCGACCGGCAACCCCTGCGAGCGCTCCTACAAGGCGTCCGGTTACGACCAGCTGGCCCTGGCCGTCCTGCGGGCCGCGCCGAAGGTCGACCTAGTGCTGCGGGCCGTGCACGCCCGGGCGCCGCACGCACGGGTGGTCGTCGTCGGCTATCCGGACCTGCTGCCCGACGACGGCAGCGGCTGCTTCCCGCAGGTGCCGTTCGCGCGGCAGGACTTCCGCTACCTGCGTGACACCGAGAAGCGGGTGAACCTGATGCTGCGCCTCGTCGCAGGCGTGAACCGGGCCGAGTACGTCGACACCTACGGCCCCACCGTCGGCCACGACATGTGCAAGGCACCCGCGGACCGCTGGATCGAGCCGCTGCAGCCGACCTCGCCCGCGGCCCCGGCCCACCCCAACGCCAAGGGAGAGGCGGCCATGGCCCAGGCGGTGCTGGACCGGCTGGCCGCGGGACGCGGCCGCGGCTGAACCGAGGGGCGGCCTCCGTGTCCGTGATGCAGAGACGGAGGCTGCCGTACGGTGCCGTCAGCCGCCGAGCGCCCCCAGCACCACCGCCTGGGCCTCCTCCTGCACCCGGGCGAGGTGGTCCGCGCCGAGGAAGGACTCGGCGTACACCTTGTAGACGTCCTCGGTGCCCGAGGGCCGGGCCGCGAACCAGGCGTTCGCGGTGCTGACCTTGATACCGCCGATGGCCGCGCCGTTGCCGGGCGCCTCGGTGAGGACCGACGTGACCGCCTCTCCGGCCAGCGTGTCCGCGGTGACCTGGGCCGGGGACAACTTGCCCAGCAGCGCCTTCTGTTCGCGGGTCGCGGGCGCGTCGATGCGGGCGTAGGCCGGTTCGCCGAAGCGTGCGGTCAGCCCGGCGTAGTGCTCCGAGGGCGTCCGGTCGGTGACGGCCGTGATCTCGGAGGCGAGCAGCGCGAGGATGATGCCGTCCTTGTCGGTGGTCCACACCGAGCCGTCCCGGCGCAGGAATGACGCGCCGGCGGACTCCTCGCCGCCGAACCCGAGGGCGCCGCTGACCAGCCCGTCCACGAACCACTTGAACCCGACGGGCACCTCGACCAGTTGGCGGCCGAGGTCGGCGGCCACGCGGTCGATCATCGTGGAGGAGACCAGGGTCTTGCCGATGCCCGCGTCGGCGGGCCACTGCTCGCGGTGCCGGTAGAGGTAGGAGATGGCGACCGCGAGGTAGTGGTTGGGATTCATCAGACCGGCGTCCGGGGTGACGATGCCGTGCCGGTCGGCGTCGGCGTCGTTGCCGGTGGCGATGCGGAACCGGTCGCGCTGCTCGATGAGGGAGGCCATCGCGTACGGCGAGGAGCAGTCCATGCGGATCTGGCCGTCCCAGTCCAGCGTCATGAACCGCCAGGTCGGGTCGGTGTACGGGTTGACCACCGTGAGGTCGATGCGGTGCTGTTCGGCGATCCGGCCCCAGTAGGCGACGGAGGCCCCGCCGAGCGGGTCGGCGCCGATGCGCACGCCGGCCGCGCGAACGGCGTCGAGGTCCAGCACGCTCGGCAGGTCGGTGACGTACGTGCCGAGGAAGTCGTACCGCTGGGTGGTGTCCGCGGCGAGCGCGCGGGCGTACGGCACCCGGCGTACGTCCTTCAGGCCGCCGGTGATGATCTGGTTGGCGCGGTCCTGGATCCAGGAGGTCGCGTCGGAGGCCGCCGGCCCGCCGCTCGGCGGGTTGTACTTGAAGCCGCCGTCGGCGGGCGGATTGTGCGAGGGGGTGATGACCACGCCGTCCGCTAGGCCGGTGGTGCGGCCCCGGTTGCAGGTGAGGATCGCGTGCGAGACGGCGGGGGTGGGCGTGTAGCCGTCCTCGCTGTCGATGAGCACGGTCACCTCGTTGGCGGCGAACACCTCGAGCGCGGTCACCTTCGCGGGCTCCGACAGGGCGTGTGTGTCCGCCCCCAGGAAAAGGGGGCCGTCGGTGCCCTGGGCCGCGCGGTACTCGCAGATGGCCTGGCTGGTGGCGGCGATGTGGTCCTCGTTGAACGCGGTCGCCAGGGACGAACCCCGGTGCCCCGAGGTGCCGAACGCCACCCGCTGGCCGGGGTCGGCCGGGTCCGGGTGCAGCGCGTAGTACGCCGTGACCAGCCGGGCCACATCGACAAGGTCCTCGGGGCCGGCCGGCCGGCCGGCTCGCTCGTGCGGCATGAGTTCCGTTCCTCCGCGTCGGTGGGGTCGTTCGCTCACCGCCCATCTTTCCTCGTCAGGGGCCTGCTGTGCGAGTGCGCCCCTCCGGCGGCGACGATCCTCGGCCTGGTCGCCGCCGTCCGGGCGATCACCGGAACGTCACGGCGACGGCAGGCCGCCGGGCGCGTTCCGGGGTACCGGTGTCCGCGCCCGCCGGCCTGCCGCGTGGCGCGGGCGGGTCAGCCGATGTGGTAACTGTCCCCGTACACCTTCCAGTCGAGCGGGGTGTTCAGGTCGAGGTTGCCCTTGCGCAGGAAGACCCGCTGCTCGGTGTCGACGCGGCTGGTGTCGCTGTGCGCCTCCTCCTGCTGCATCGCCCACACCCTGGCGTCGAGGAAGGCGTTCAGGTACGTCGTCTCGTTGCCGCCCTGCGCCGGCGGCTTGGCCTTGCGCAGGGCGCGCCCCCGGATGTTGCGGAAGCTGGTCGGGTCGTCGCCGTCGCCGTGCATGACGATGGCGTCGTAGTAGATGAACTGGCCGAGGGCGCGCAGCCCGTCGGCCTTGCCCTGGGCGACGGCGGGGTTGAAGTAGACGCGGTCGCGTTCGTCGTTCTGGGCCTGCTGGAACGCGGTGTCCTGGGCGGCCCTGCGCCAGTCCTTGGGGAAGTCGGGGTCCAGGCCGGCGTGCGAGTCGGTGCCGTTGACCTTGCGCAGGGCCGGCAGGTACTTGGCGAGGACGTTGCCGGGCTTGCGGTCGGCGTAGAGCTGGACCAGGTCGAGCATGTCACCCGTGCCCGAGCAGAAGCCGATGATCCCGGCGGTGTAGCCGCGGCCGTCGCCGATGTCCTCGATGTACTTGTACTGGGCCTTCCAGTCGAGCGAGGAGTTCTCCGCACTCGACACCAGCCGCATCGCTGTCTCCTTCTTGGCCGGGTCGTCGAGGCCCGGCGCGGCCGCCGGTGCCGCGGCGGCGTGCCGGGTTCCGAGCAGGGCGCCGGTGGCGACGGCGCCGAGCGCGGCGACGACGGTCCGGCGGGAGAGGCGGGCGGTGGCTGCTGTTTCGCGGTCTGCGTGCACCACAAGGACTCCAAGGGAGAGTGGGGGGTGGGAAGTTGGTCCGTACCGCACACTGATAGGAAAGTTTCCTATCAAACGCGGTGCGGGCCGGTAACCCAGCACGCGAGAAGTTCGTAGGATCGAACAGCTCCCGGCGAGCCCGCCCGGGGCGGTCAGCCGTGCCGCGCCTTCTCCCGCTCCCGCGTGAAGGCGTACAGCTCCTTGGAGGTGGTGATGAGTTCGCGCTGTTCCTCTCGCGAACCGACCATCGGCTGCGAGCCCGTGAGCGGCACCTGGGCGCTCTCGGGAAGGAACTTGACGGTCAGCAGGCCGATGACGCCGGCCAGCATCAGGTAGTAGGCGGGCATCAGATCGTCGCCGGTGGCGGTCACGAGCGCGGCGGTGACCAGCGGGGTGGTACCGCCGAAGGCGGCGACGGCGAAGTTGAAGCCGATGCCCATGGCCGCGTAGCGCACGGCGGTGGGGAACAGGGCAGGCAGGGTGGCCGCGCTGGGTGCCGCGAAACAGGCCAGCAGGGTGGACAGGAGCAGCACCCCGAGAATCGGCGGCCAGGTGCCGTGCGCCTTGATCAGCAGGAAGGCCGGTACGGCGAGCACGATCATCGCGGCGGCGGCGACGGCATAGAGCGGCCGCCGGCCGACGCGGTCGCTGAGCCGGCCGAGGAAGGTGATCAGTACGACGATCCACAGCATCCCGACGAGCACCAGAAGGTCGGCGGAGCCGCTGGAGCGGTTCAGGGTCTCCGTCTGGTAGGTCGGCAGATAGCCGGTGACCATGTAGTTGGTGACGTTGTAGAGCAGCACCAGGCCCATGCAGACGAGCAGCGGCCGCCAGTGGTTCCTGACGATGTCCTTGAACTCGCTGCCCGCCGACTCCTGCGCCAGGCTCTTCTCGTGTTCGTCCAGTTGCTGCTGGAAAGCCGGGGACTCCTCGAGCTTCAGCCGCATGTACAGGCCGATCACACCGAGCGGTCCGGCGATCAGGAAGGGAACGCGCCAGCCCCAGGAGAGCATCTGACTGTCCGTCAGCGTCAGATTCAGTAGGGTGACCAGGGCGGAACCGAGGGCGTAGCCACCGAAGGTGCCGAAGTCGAGCCAGCTGGAGAGGAAGCCGCGCCTGCGGTCCGGTGAGTACTCGGCGACGAAGGTGGTCGCGCCGCCGTACTCGCCGCCGGTGGAGAAGCCCTGGACCATGCGGGCCAGCAGGAGCAGCACGGGCGCGGCGATGCCGATGGTGGCGTACCCGGGGATGACGCCGATGGCGAAGGTGCCGACCGCCATCATGATCATGGTGGTGGCGAGCACCTTCTGCCGGCCGATCCGGTCGCCCAGCGGCCCGAACACCAGGCCGCCGACGGGCCGTACGACGAAGGCGGCGGCGAAGGTCGCGAACGAGGAGATGATCTGGGCGGCCGGGGAGGCGCCCGGGAAGAAGACCTTGCCGATGGTGGCGGCGAGATAGCTGTAGACGCCGAAGTCGAACCATTCCATGCAGTTGCCGAGCGCGGAGGCTCCGACGGCGCGCCTGAGCAGCGGGGGCTCGACGACCTGGACGTCGTCCGTGCCGAAGGCCCGGCGGTTGCGGCGCAGCCTGAGGATCAGCTCCTCACGCACCTGTCGCGGAAGCCCCGCGACGGCCCCGGGCACCCGCGGCCTGTTCCCGTCCCGCTGTTCCCCTTCGGACGTCGCACTGCTCATGAGCGCCTCCGTTCTCTCGCTGCACTGATCGCCACCTGCCCCGACGACCGATTGAGAAACGGAACCGCTCAATCCCATACGGGATGACGGTTGGACTTGCGTGCCCCTGGGACGCAGGGTGGACGGACCCTTGCGCACACGCGCGGGCACCCCTACGGCACCACCCGGAGAAGACCCGATGACGTACGTCGCGGACCCCGCTCGCTACGACGGCATGCGCTACCGGCGCACCGGCCGCTCGGGACTGGAGCTGCCGGTCCTGTCCCTGGGCTACTGGCACAACTTCGGCGACGACCGCCCCTTCGAGACCCAGCGCGAGATCGCCCTGCGCGCCTTCGACCTCGGGATCACCCACCACGACCTGGCCAACAACTACGGCCCGCCGTACGGAGCGGCCGAGCTGAACTTCGGGCGGCTCCTCGCGCGGGACCTGGCGCCGTACCGGGACGAGCTGGTGGTCTCCACCAAAGCCGGCTGGGACATGTGGCCCGGCCCCTACGGGCAGGGTGGCGGCTCGCGCAAGTACATGCTGGCCTCGCTGGATCAGTCGCTGCGCCGCATGGGCGTGGACTACGTGGACATCTTCTACTCCCACCGGCTGGACGCGAGCACGCCGCTGGAGGAGACGATGGGGGCGCTCGACACCGCCGTCCGCCAGGGCAAGGCGCTGTACGTCGGCATCTCGTCCTACGACGCCGAGCGCACCCGGCAGGCGGCCGCGATCCTGCGGGACCTCGGTACCCCCCTGCTGATCCACCAGCCGTCGTACAGCATGCTCAACCGCTGGATCGAGACCGACGGCCTGCTGGACGCGGCGCGGGAGGAGGGCTTCGGGGTGATCGGCTTCACGGCGCTCGCCCAGGGGCTGCTGACCGGCCGCTACCTCGACGGCGTGCCCCGGGACTCGCGGGCGGCACAGGGGAAGTCCTTCGACCCGGCGTGGCTCACGGACGACATGCGGCACAGGCTCCGCGCCCTGAACGAGATCGCGGCCAGGCGCGGGCAGACCCTCGCCCAGCTGGCGCTGGCCTGGGCGCTGCGCGACGAGCGGGTGACCTCCCTGGTCATCGGCGCCTCGCGCACCGAGCAGCTGGAGCAGAACGTGGCCGCGCTGGCGAACCTGGACTTCCGTGCCGAGGAACTGGCGGAGATCGACAGGCACGCCACGGAGGGGGGCGTGGACCTGTGGCGCGAGGCCCGGCTCGGCACGCTGGAGTGAGGGTGGCACCCGATACGCGGCGCTGATGGCACCGAGTGACATTGACCCTGGACATAAGGAAAAAGTAGGACATAATGGAGATGCGTCGGACAGCGTTGTCATGCTGTCCGACGGTCCTGACCCCCTTGCGCTTCCCCCGCGACTTCGAGGAGCCGCTCACCGCATGGCGTACGGAGCCCACCGCACCCCGCTTCTGCCTCCCCACCCCGACCTGATCCTCGCTCGCGACTGCGAGCAGTGCCTCGGCTGGGGAACCGTCGTCTCCCGCGACGGGGACCACGAACTGTGCTACACGTGCCAGCCCGCCGCCGGGGACGACGAGGACACGATCCGCTCCGACTCATAGCGTCCCTGCTGCCGTGCCGGGCCTCCGGTGAACGGCCGACGACTCGGTCGCGAACCCGGACCGCGGCGCCGGCCGGTCGCCTGGATCCCCTCCCTGGCGCCAGGCGCCAGAGTCCTCTGCGACCTCGGCACGGATCGGCAACCCGCGCCTCTGTGCGCCGGTCGTCACGGCGTCCACGGGGCTCACGGCGCCCCTGGGCGGCACGCCGAGCCGGGTTCTCGGCCGAGGGCCGGTGACGGGCCGACGGGTCGCCTGCGTTGGCCGACGGCGCCCTGATCGCCCGCGACAGAGTTCGCCGTCGTCAGCGCCTGGCTCGACGTCCCCGTCGGGGTCGTCCTCCGCCCGCTGCCCGCCCGCTGCCCCGAGCCGCCGGCGCTGCGGCTGACCGGCCGGCCGGGCGTACGGTGCCGGAAGCCGGCAGCGGCACGGCGTCGGCCGGCGACTCGGGAGCGTGCTGCGCGCCCCGGGCGGCGGTCGGGCCCTGACCGCCGCCCGCGCCGACAGCACCGCCGTACCGTGGAGACATGTCCCCTCCCCTCCCGGGGCCGCTGGCCCACCTGGCGCCGGTGCTCGGCCACTACGGCTACTGGGCCGTGGGGGCCGTGGTCCTCGTGGAGGACTTCGGGGTCCCCGCGCCGGGCGAGACGATCCTGCTGGCGGCGGGGGTGTACGCGGGGACGGGGCGGCTGAACATCGTGGCCGTGGCGGGCATCGCCTTCGCCGCGGCCGTTGTCGGTGACAACATCGGCTACCTGATCGGCCGGGCCGGCGGGCGGCCCTTCGTGCACCGCTGGGGCCGGTACGTCTTCCTGACGCCCAAGCGGTTCGCGGCCGCCGAGGCGTTCTTCGGCCGGCACGGCGGCAAGATCGTGACCATCGCCCGGTTCATCGAAGGCCTGCGCCAGGCCAACGGCATCATCGCGGGCACGACCGGCATGCGCTGGCGCCGCTTCCTCGCCTGCAACGCCCTGGGCGCCGCCCTGTGGGTGGGCCTGTGGGCGACCCTGGCCTATCTGGTCGGCGACCACATCACGGCGGTCTACGACGAGATCAGGCGCTACCAGCTCTACGTCGTCATCGCCGCCGCAGTACTGCTGGCGGCCCTCGTCGTACGGCACCTCGTACGGCGGCGGCACGAGTGCTGACGGCGGCCGGACCCGGCGGGCCGACGGGGATTCCGCCCGGACTCCCCCGTTCCTCAGCTGCCCGCCAACTGGTGCGCGCCTGGGTGTTACCTACGGGTAATCCCTGGTGGTTTGATGTGCGGCGCCACTCAGCTCTGCATCGACTCCATCGACAGGGAGATCCAGTGACGCCCTTCGCACCGCGCCGCGCCCTCGCCGCGGCCGCGCTCGCCCTCGCCCTGCCCGCAGCGGCGCTCGCCCTTCCGACGCCGGCGGCGGCCGCCGCCGAACCGGCACCGGCGTTGAGAGTACTGACGTACAACGTCTTCCTCATGAGCAAGAACCTCTACCCGAACTGGGGGCAGGACCACCGGGCCGTGGAGATACCGAAGGCGTCCTTCTTCCGGGGCAACGACGTGGTGGTCCTGCAGGAGGCGTTCGACAACTCCTCGTCGGACGCCCTCAAGAGCGCCGCCGCGAGCCAGTACCCGTACCAGACACCGGTGGTGGGGCGCGGCCGCACCGGCTGGGACGCGACCGGCGGAGCGTACTCGTCCACCACGCCCGAGGACGGCGGGGTGACCGTGCTGAGCAAGTGGCCGATCCTGCACAAGGAGCAGTACGTCTACAAGGACGCGTGCGGTGCGGACCGGTGGTCCGACAAGGGCTTCGCCTATGTGGTGCTGAACGTCAACGGCACCAGGGTGCACGTCGTCGGCATCCACGCGCAGTCCACGGACTCCGGGTGCGGCACGGGTGAGGCCGCGGCGATACGCAGCCGGCAGTTCCGGGCCGTCGACGCCTTTCTGGACGCCAAGAACATCCTGGCGGACGAGGAGGTCCTGGTCGCGGGGGACTTCAACGTCGACTCGCACGGCGGCGAGTACGCCGCCATGCTCGCCGACGCGGATCTGGCCGGAGCCGACGCGCGCACCGGGCACCCCTACTCGTTCGACACGCAGGAGAACTCCATCGCCCACGACCGCTATCCGGACGATCGGCGCGAGGACCTGGACTACGTGCTCAGCCGTGCGGGTCACGCCCGGCCGGCCGGATGGCGCAACGAGGTCGTGCAGGAACGGTCGGCCCCCTGGACCGTGACCAGCTGGGGTACCTCGTACACGTACACCGACCTCTCCGACCACTACCCGCTGCGGGCGTACGCGGGCTAGGACGAGGTGTGCGCGGGTTCCCGGCGCAGGACAGCGGGCCCCGGCCGAAGCCGGGGCCCGCTGCACCGACGGGGACGCCTACCAGCGGTACCAGCGGCCACGCCGGCCCCCTGTCCCGGCCGGGCGGACGAGGAAGCCCAGCAGCCACACCACGAGCACCACGACCGCGATCCACCACAGCGCCTTCAGCGCGAAGCCGGCACCGAAGAGAATCAGAGCCAGCAGAAGAACCAGAAGCAAAGGAACCATTTCTATCAACCTCCGGACCGGCGGGTGCCCGTAAATTCCGCGATCACCCCTCCCCTTTTCGCTCGGATGTTGGATCCGGCTTTCGGGTTTGGACGGCGGCACAGTGGCAAATCGGATGTCGAACGGACACCGCCGAGACGTTGGGATGTGAAACCCCATGGCTGGCAACAAGAAGGCCAAGGGCAAGGTGGAGCAGGCCAAGGGCAGGACCAAGGAGGCCGCGGGCCGCGCTGTCGGCAACGAGCGTCTGGAGGCCGAGGGCCGCATGGAAGGCGCGCGCGGAGACGCCCGGCAGGCCAAGGAGAAGACGAAGGACGTCTTCAAGCACTGAGCCGCCCTATCGGATGAGGAACGGGTCCGGGAAATTCCGCGGAAGCGGATTTCCCGGACCCGTTCCGCCGTATGTGGGCGGCCCCGGCCGGCGGCCTCCCACCAGGAGTCCGCGGGCAACCGGAGGATTCCTGGCGGGCGTCCCCTTGACCGGCGGTCCAGCGGGTAGCCGATGTGCTGGACGGCACGATCTCCGTGATCCCAGGAAGGGACCCTGACCCCCACAGGAAAAGGGCAACGAGGTATGGACATCACCCTCAGGACGCACGCGACGACGTTGGACGGCCCCGGGTCCCTGCGCTACAGCCGCACCTGGGACACCGGCGTCACCAGCATCGCCGACGCGAGAGACGCCGTCGCGACCGTGCTCTCCGGGGTGCGGCCCGCGCCCGACCGGCGCTCCGTGCAGGATGCCCAGCTGGTCGTGAGCGAACTCGTCACCAACGCCGTCCAGCACGCCCCCGGTCCGTGCGCCCTGCGGCTCGAGGTCCTGCCCGGTGCGTGCGCGGTGCGCGTCGCCGTGACCGACACGTCCGCCGAGCCGCCCCGGCGGCGCCCTCCCGATCCCCGTCGGGTCGGCGGGCACGGGCTGCACCTGGTGACGATGCTCACCACCGAGCTGGACGTGACCCGGCTGTCCCACGGCAAGCGGGTCACCGCCACTGTGCCGCTCAGCGGTGATCAGGCCGTGTGAGGCCGTCGCCGGCTCAGCCGACCCGGATGCCCACGATGCAGGTGTCGTCGTCGGTGTCCGACCTGCTGTAGGTGAGCAGCCGGTCCAGTTGCTGGTCAAGGGTTTTGGGCGCCGCGCGCGCCGTGTCCAGCAGATGGGTCAGGGACTCCTCGACCGAGCGGTCCCGGCGCTCGATCAGGCCGTCGGTGTACATCAACAGGGTGTCACCGGCGGCGAGTTGCATCTCGGTCTCCTCGTACACCGCCTCCGGCAGCGCGCCCAGCAGCAGGCCCCTGAGCGTGGGCAGGGCGGTGGCCTCCGCCTCCCGCACCAGGACCGGCGGCAGATGGCCCGCCCGGGCCCAGCGCAGGGTCCGCTTCTCCCCGTCGTACAGGCCGCAGACGGCGGTCGCGGTGACGGCGCCCGTCAGATGGTGGGCGACGATGTTCAGCCACGACAGCAGCTGTGCCGGGCCCGCCCCGGTCACCGCGAGACCGCGCAGCGCGTTGCGCAGGACGACCATGCTGGTCGCCGCCTCGATCCCGTGGCCGGCGACGTCGCCGACGCACAGCAGGACCATGCCGGAGGGCAGCACCACGGCGTCGTACCAGTCACCGCCGACCAGTTGCTCGGTCTCGGCCGGGCGGTAACGCACCGCCACCTGGAGCTCGGGCACCTGCAGAGGGGCCTGGGTGGGCGGCATGATCGCGTGCTGGAGCTGCAGGGCCAGCCGGTTGCGTTCGTCCGCCTGCTGTTCGGTGTGGGCCAGCTGGTCCCGGGTGGCGGCGAGGGCCACCTCGGTCCAGTGCTGGGCGGAGATGTCCTGGTAGGCGCCGCGGACGACGAAGAGCTGCCCGTCGGTGTCGAGGACGGGCTCGGCGACCACGCGCATGTGCCGGGTGACCCCGTCCGGACGCAGCAGCCGGAAGGCGGCGGACGCGGGCCTGCGGTGGTGCATGAGGGTGCGCAGGAAACGGCGGATCGAGACGGTGTCGTCGGGATGCGCGTGCGCGGGCAGGTCCTCCAGGGCGACCGGGGAGCTGGTCGGCGGGCGGCCGTAGAGGTTGAACAGCTGGCCGTTCCAGGTGATCTCGCCGGTGAGGAGGTTCTCCTCGAAGCCGCCGATCCGGCCGAGCCGCTGTGCGTTCTGGAGCAGGCTGGCCAGGCGTGCCGTCTCGTCCTCGATGCGCCAGATGAGCAGCACAGTGGAGCCGTGGCGGCTGACGCTGATGTCCGCGACGGCCGACAGCGGCACCTCGTCGACCAGGGCGGTCAGCCGAATGCGGCGGGCGCGGAACGGCTCGCCCGTGGCGTAGACGCGCTCCACGCGCTGGAACAGCTCGCTGGCCCCGGCGGCCATCGGATACGCCTCCAGCAGCAGGGCGCCGTTGACGACGGCCCGCGGCCGGCCCGCCGGGTCGAGGAAGCGGCCGTTGACGTGCTGGATGCGGAAGTCGACGAGCTGCCCGGCGTCGTCGAGGTACGGCACCAGCACCAGGGCAGGGTCGTGCAGCCCGTCCGCCAGGTCCATCAGCTCCACGACGTCGGGCAGCACCCGGGGTTCCTGTCCGGCCCCGGGCGGCAGCTCGGCGGTCTCCAGGGTGTGCGCGCACAGCTCGGCGAGGGCCTCGATCTGCCGGATCACCGGGCGCGGCAACGGGCCCTCGGGCTTGGGCCAGGCGATCTCCAGGACGCCGTGGATCCGGCCGCCGGTACCGGCGGGTACGGCGATCCGGGCGCCTTCGGTGTACTCCCGGCGGCCTATCGTGGGCAGCCCCGAGGCGGCGAGCGAGGGCAGCCACTGCCCGTCGGGCTCGGTCAGGCCGCGCCGGGCCACGGTGGCCACGTCCGGCGGGACGTACCGCCAGCGGGCCGCCTCGCCCGGCGAGAAGCCCGCGCTGCCCGCGAGGGTCAGCGAGGCGTCCGGGCCGGCCGCCCAGATCGCCACGGCCACCGCGCCGAGCGGCCGCAGGGCGTGTTCCAGCAGCGAGTCGGCCATCGCCTGGCTGTCGTCCGCGGCCAGGACGCCGCTCTCGGCGGCGCGCAGCCGTACGGCGGCGGACTCCTCGACGGACCCGGCCGGGTCCGCGGCGGCGGACAGGAACGCCTCGGTCACCTCCGAGACCCGGTCCCGGGCCGCCTGGTTGATGACCTCCACCGCGAACTCCAGTGGGGTCATCTGGGCCTGCTCGGTGAGTTCGGCGAGCTGGCGGGCGGCCTGGGCGGGGCCGCAGCCGAGGCGTTCGACCAGGATGCCCTTGGCCAGCTCGACCAGTGCCCGGCCCTCGGCCTCGGCCTGCGCCGCCCTTACCTCACGGCGCAGCCGATCCACGGTGGCGGCGAGCCGGCCGACCGGCGAGGTGGCCGGGACGTCGGTCAACGCCATGTCCACGTCCGGGAGTCGGACGGAGACGCCGTCGGCCGTGTCCGGTGCGGCGGGAGCGCCGTCGGCCGTGCCCCGCGCTGCGGGAACACCGTCGGTCGTGTCCGGTGCGGTGGGGGATTCGTGGGTGCTCACCGGGTCGGTACTCCTCGGCCAGTGGACGTGCGGGCGCGCCGTGGTGTCCTCATGCGGGGAGCCAGCGTCGGACGCAGGCGATGAGGTCATGGGTGTCCACCGGTTTCGTCACATAGTCGCTGGCGCCGGAGGCGAGGCTCTTCTCCCGGTCGCCCTGCATGGCCTTGGCGGTCACGGCGATGACCGGCAGGTCGGCGTACTGCGGCATTCTGCGGATCTCCGCCGTGGCCGTGTACCCATCCATCTCGGGCATCATCACGTCCATCAGGACGAGTTCGACGTCCGGGTTGTCCATCAGCGTCTCGATGCCCTTGCGGCCGTTCTCCGCGTGCAGGACGCGGAAGCCGTGCAGTTCGAGGATGCCGCTGAGCGCGAACAGGTTCCGGGCGTCGTCGTCGACGACCAGGACGGTACGGCCGCGGGTGTGCTCGTCGATCAGGTGCGGTGCCGTGATCTGCGGTTCTTCGTTGCGGACCAGCGTGAGCACTTCGCCGGGTTCCTCGGCCGACAGGTGCAGGGCGATCCGCTCGCGCAGCTCGTCGAGGCTGAACAGGTACTCCAGCGGGCCGTCGGAGCCGTCGGCGGCCTGCTCCGTGCGGTGGGAGCCGTGCACGAGCACGGGGACGCTCGCGAGGGCGGAGTCCCCGCGCAGGGCGTCCAGGAAGCGGGCGGACTCCCCGTCGGGCATACCCAGTTCGACGATGACGCAGTGGCAGGGCTCGGCGGCGAGGGCGCCCGCCGCCTCCTGGGCGCCGACCGCGGTGATGACGTCGACGGGCGCGCCGTCACCGTCGGCGCGGCTGTGCGCGAGGTCCCTGACCACGCTCTCGGCGACGAGCGTGAGCAGGCCGCGCGGGCGCTCCTCGACGACGAGGAGGCGACGCGGGCGCTGCCGCTTCGCGGTGACGAGCGGTGTCCCCACCACCAGGTCGTGCCCGCTCGTGCCGTCGGCCGTCACGTGTTCGGCGGGCTTCGGGATGGTACGTCCGGTGCGCAGGACCTCCTCGAAGTCCGGCCGGGCCACGGGCAGGAAGAGGGTGAAGGTGCTGCCCTTGCCGGGGACGCTGTCGACGGTGACGGCGCCGCCGAGGAGGTGGGCGATCTCCCGGGTGATGGACAGGCCGAGCCCGGTGCCGCCGTACTTGCGGCTGGTGGTGCCGTCCGCCTGCTGGAACGCCCCGAAGATGGTCTCCAGTTGCCGTTCGGGGATGCCGATGCCGGTGTCCTTCACCCGGAAGGCGACGACCGCGCCGCCCCGCACCACGCTGCCGGGCACCTCGTCGTCGGCGGCGGGCTCGACCCGCAGTTCGACTCCGCCCTGTTCGGTGAACTTCACCGCGTTGGACAGCAGGTTGCGCAGGATCTGCCGGAGCCGGGAGTCGTCGGTGAGCAGGTCGGCGGGGGCGCCGGGGGCGGTGGTCACGCTGAAGTCCAGGCTCTTCTGCGAGGTCATCGGCTGGAAGGTGGCCTCGACGTACTCGATCAGCTGGCGCAGCGGGACCCGTTCGGGCGTCACGTCCATCTTGCCGGCCTCGACCTTGGACAGGTCGAGGATGTCGTTGATCAGCTGGAGCAGGTCCGAGCCGGCGGAGTGGATGATGCCCGCGTACTCGACCTGCTTCGGGGTGAGGTTGCGGGAGGGGTTCTGGGCCAGCAGCTGGGCGAGGATGAGCAGGCTGTTCAGCGGGGTGCGCAGCTCGTGGCTCATGTTGGCGAGGAACTCGGACTTGTACTTCGAGGCGAGCGACAGCTGCTGGGCGCGGGCCTCCAGTTCCTGGCGGGCCTGCTCGATCTGCAGGTTCTTCGCCTCGATGTCGCGGTTCTGGTCGGCCAGCAGCGAGGCCTTCTCCTCCAGTTCGGCGTTGGAACTCTGCAGCTCCTCCTGCCGGGCCTGCAACTCGGCCGAACGGGACTGCAGTTCGCTGGTCAGGCGCTGCGACTCCTGGAGCAGTTCGTCGGTACGGGCGTTGGCGACGATCGTGTTGACGTTGACGCCGATGGTGTCCACCAGCTGCTGCAGGAAGTCCCGCTGGATCTGGGTGAAGTGCTTGACCGAGGCCAGTTCGATGACGCCGAGGACCTGCTCCTCGAAGACGATGGGGAGGAGCAGCAGCGCGGTGGGCTCGACCTGTCCGAGGCCGGAGGAGATGGTGACGTACCCGGGCGGCAGCTCGTCCACGGCGATGGTACGGCGGCTGCGCGCGGCCTGGCCGACCAGCGAGCGCCCGAACGGGATACGGACGGGCCGCTGGTCCTCGTCGGGCCTGCCGTAGGAGCCGACGAGCCGCAGTTCGGGCCCGGACTCGCCGTCCTCGGCGAGGTAGAAGGCGCCGTACTGGGCGGACACCTGCGGCACCAGCTCGTCCATGATCAGCTCGGCGACGACGGGCAGGTCGCGGTGGCCCTGCATGAGGCCGGAGATCCGGGCGAGGTTGCTCTTGAGCCAGTCCTGTTCCTGGTTGGCCTGGGTGGTCTCGCGCAGGGACTCCACCATGGAGTTGATGTTGTCCTTGAGGTCGGCCACCTCACCGGAGGCGTCGACGGTGATGGACCGGGTCAGGTCGCCCTCGGCGACCGCGCTGGCCACGTCGGCGATGGCGCGGACCTGCCGGGTGAGGTTGCCGGCGAGTTCGTTGACGTTCTCGGTGAGCCGCTTCCAGGTGCCGGAGACGCCCTCGACCTCGGCCTGGCCGCCGAGCCGGCCCTCGGTTCCCACCTCGCGGGCCACTCGGGTGACCTCGTCGGCGAACGCGGAGAGCTGGTCCACCATCGTGTTGATGGTCGTCTTCAGTTCGAGGATCTCGCCGCGGGCGTCGACGTCGATCTTCTTGGACAGGTCGCCCTTGGCCACGGCGGTGGTCACCAGCGCGATGTTGCGCACCTGGCCGGTGAGGTTGTTGGCCATGGAGTTGACGTTGTCGGTGAGGTCCTTCCAGGTGCCGGCCACGTTGGGCACGTGCGCCTGGCCGCCGAGCCGGCCCTCGGTACCGACCTCGCGGGCCACCCGGGTCACCTCGTCCGCGAACGCGGAGAGGGTGTCGACCATGGTGTTGATGACGTCGGCGAGGGCGGCGACCTCGCCCTTGGCCTCGACGGTGATCTTCTGGGAGAGGTCGCCCTTGGCGACGGCGGTGGCCACCTGGGCGATGGAGCGGACCTGGCCGGTGAGGTTCGAGGCCATCACGTTGACGTTGTCGGTGAGGTCCTTCCAGGTGCCGGCGACCCCGCGCACCTGCGCCTGGCCGCCGAGCCGGCCCTCGGTACCGACCTCGCGGGCCACCCGGGTCACCTCGTCCGCGAACGCCGACAGCTGATCCACCATCGTGTTGATGGTGCTCTTCAGCTCCAGGATCTCGCCCCGCGCGTCCACCGTGATCTTCTGCGACAGATCACCCTGCGCCACCGCGGTGGCCACCTGGGCGACATTGCGCACCTGCGCCGTCAGATTCCCGGCCATGAAGTTCACCGAGTCCGTCAGGTCGCGCCAGGTGCCCTTGACACCCTTGACATCCGCCTGCCCGCCGAGCCGGCCCTCGGTACCGACCTCGCGGGCCACCCGGGTCACCTCGTCCGCGAACGCCGACAGCTGATCCACCATCGTGTTGATGGTGCT
>NZ_JBWKIR010000012.1:0-70770 GCF_056432605.1 Streptomyces sp. NPDC045022 | reverse complement strand
CTCTTCAGCTCCAGGATCTCGCCCCGCGCGTCCACCGTGATCTTCTGCGACAGATCACCCTGCGCCACCGCGGTCGTCACCTGGGCGACATTGCGCACCTGCGCCGTCAGATTCCCGGCCATGAAGTTCACCGAGTCCGTCAGGTCGCGCCAGACACCGGCGACGCCGGGCACCTGCGCCTGACCCCCCAGGCGGCCCTCCGTGCCGACCTCGCGGGCGACCCGGGTCACCTCGTCCGCGAACGCGGACAGCTGGTCGACCATCGTGTTGACGGTCTCCTTCAGCTGAAGGATCTCGCCGCGCGCGGGGACGTCGATCTTCTGGGACAGGTCGCCCTTGGCCACGGCGGTGGCGACCTGCGCGATGTCCCGGACCTGCGTGGTGAGGTTGCCCGCCATCGCGTTGACGGAGTCGGTGAGGTCGGCCCAGGTGCCGGAGACACCCGGTACCTGCGCCTGGCCCCCGAGGGTCCCCTCGGTGCCCACTTCCCTGGCCACCCGGGTGACTTCGGAGGTGAAGACGGACAATTGGTCGACCATGCCGTTGAAGACGGTGGCGATGTCGCCCATGAGTCCGGTGGAGTCGTCCGGCAGCCGGGTGCCGAAGTCTCCGTCCCGCACCGCGGTCAGCCCCGCGAGCAGTCTTCTCAGTTCGTGGTCACCCGGGACCGTGTCGGTCGTCCCGGTAGCCCTGCCGGCCATGCGCACCCTCGTTCCGCTCCCCAGGAGCCCTCGTGCGGAGGACTCGGAACCACTGCCGGGCACACGGCCTGACCCGACGATTGTGTGTGCATTTCCGCAGTTCACGGAGATGCGTGATGAGAAAAATACGCCGCAGGCTAACCCAGGTTCGTGCTCTGGGACAAAGTAATCGGCCAACCCTCGACGACACGAAAATCACCCAGGGTGAACAGGCATGGGTGCGGACTATCCGGGTAGCCGGAGGAGTTTGACCAAGGGTTTGGGCAGGGGGTTGCCCCCCTCGCTCGCGATGCTCGTCCGGGCCCCGCCGGACGCCCAGTCCGGCGGGTTCTCGCCGTCCACCACGAACTCCAGCAGGACCGGTCCGCGCAGGGTGAGCACGTCGGCCCAGACGGAGGCGACGTGCCGGGGCCGGTCGCAGCGGACGGCGGGCAGGCCCGCGAGGCGCGCCCACTCGGCGTAGGGCATGGCGGGGACCTCGGCGGAGAGCGGGATGAGCGGGTCCCCGGCCGCGGCTCGGCGGCGCCAGGTCAGCCGGTTCAGATCGCCGTTGTTGAGGACGCAGAACACCAGCGGGGGGAGGTCGGCCAGCCGCTCCAGATGACGGCGGACGGTGATCAGTTCGTTGAGACCGCCGCTCTGGAAGGCGCCGTCGCCGACGAGGGCGATCACCGGCCGGTCGGGGGCGGCGAACCGGGCGGCGACGGCGTAGGGGACGGCCGCGCCGGGCACACCCAACCGGCCCGACAGCAGGGAGCGCATGCCGTTGCGGATCCGCAGATGGCGGGTCCACCAGTCCAGCGACGTTCCGGAGTCGGTGACGACGACGGCCCGGTCGGGCAGCCGCTCGGACAGCTCGGCGACGACCGAGCGCGGGTTCACCGACGTACCGAAGTAGCGGTTCGCCCTGGTCTCTCCCTCTTCCCGCCAGCCCCGTACCGCCTTCTCGACCTGTGTGCGCCAGGACCGGTCGGCGGCGCGGTGCAGGAGGGGGATGAGCGCTTCGAGGGCCGCGGTGACGTCGCCGGTCATCCGGATGGCCGGAAAACCGCGGTCCAGCGGGCAGTCGCCCGGCTCCGGGTCCACCGTGACGACCCGGCACCGGCCGGGGTCGGGCAACAGGTCGGGATCGAGGTCCTCGGCGCCCAGGAGCAGGAGCGTGTCGCACTCCCGCAGCAGGGCCGCCGCGGCCGCACTGCCGAGCCGGCCGGCCACACCCGTCTGGTACGGCAGGTCGTCGGGCAGCGCGTCCCGCGCCAGAGCCGTCGTGGCCACTCCGGCCCCGAGGAGCTGGGCGACGCCGACCGCCTGCCCGGACGCCGGCCGCCCCGCGTTGCCCACGACGACGGCCGGCTTGCCCGCGCCGTTGAGGGTCTGGGCCGCGCGGCGGACGTCCTCCTCGCCGGGCTGCCGTACCGGAAGGGGTACGGGACGAGCGCCGTCCGCGCCGAGGGCGCCGGTGGGTGCCGGGGCGGCGAGGACGTGGTAGGGCACGACGAGGCTCGCGACGCCCCGGTCGGTGAGCGCGGCCCGTACGGCCCGGTTCAGAGCGTCGTCCAGCAGTCCGGGGTCGGACACCTGCTCGCAGAAGACCGAGACCTCCGCCAGAGGGCGCATGCCCAGGCCGCCCCTCCCACGCGGCGCCGGATCCTCTCCCACCACCGCCAGCACCGGCGCCCGGTCCGCCGCCGCGTCGTACAGTCCGGCCAGCAGGCGCAGCGCGCCGGCGCCGGACGGGGCGACGCAACAGCCGAGGCGGCCGGTGAGCTTGGCATGGGCGCAGGCCATCAGGGCGGCGGACTCCTCGCCGCGCGCCTGGACGAACTCCGGGGTGTCGGGGCCGCCGCGCAGGGCTCCGATCAGTGGGGCGGTCCCGAGGCCCGGCACGCCGTACACCCGGTCCGCACCCCAGGCCCGCAGCCGGGCGGCGACGACCTCGGACACGTTCACCACGCTGACCTCCTGGACCGGCACGTCCGTGCGCGCCCCGGGTAGCCGCGCGCCGCCCCCCGCAAACGGCTCCGGGCGGGGGCCGCGCGTCCGTCCGGGCCGTTTCGGGCGCGCGGAGCCGGGGCACCCGTGCCAGGCTCGTAGGAGCGTACCGAGAGTGAGGGACCCGGCACCGGGCGGAAGGCGAGCACGCAGTGGCGATGTCCGAGGAGCGCCGGCCGCCCCGGCGTCGTGAAGGGCGTGGCGAACGCTTCGTGACCGCGCTCGACCAGCGGCTGCCGGTCTCCTCCGCGGGCAAGGAGTTCCTGCGCAAGGCGTTCCCCGACCACTGGTCTTTCCTGCTGGGCGAGTTGGCGCTCTACAGCCTCCTCGTGCTCGTGCTGACCGGCCTGTACCTGACGTTCTTCTTCCACCCGGACATGGCCGAACGGCCGTACACCGGCTCGTACCTCCCCTTGCGCGGCACGATGACCACCGAGGCGTACGCGTCGGTGCTGGACATCAGCTTCGGCGTGCGCGGCGGTCTGCTGGTCCGGCAGGTGCACCACTGGGCGTCGCTGGTGTTCGTCGCGGCGATCGGCGTGCACCTGCTGCGGATCTTCTTCACCGGGGCGTTCCGGCGCCCGAGGGAGGTCAACTGGACGGTCGGCGTCACGCTGTTCCTGCTGGCCCTGCTGGAGGGCTTCTGCGGCTACTCGCTCCCCGACGACCTGCTGTCCGGCACCGGTCTGCGCACCGCGCAGGGCATCCTGCTGTCCGTGCCGGTCGTGGGCACCTATCTGTCGTTCTTCGTCTTCGGCGGCCAGTTCCCGGGGCACGACATCATCTCCCGGCTGTACGTGACGCACATTCTGCTGGTGCCGGGCCTGCTGCTGGCGCTCGTCGCGGTGCACCTGACGTACGTCGTGGTGCACAAGCACACCCAGTGGGCGCGGCCCGGCCGCACCAACCGGAACGTGATCGGCAAGCCCCTCGTCCCGCAGTACACGGCGAAGTCCGCGGGCCTGTTCCTCGTCGTCGCCGGCGTGCTGACCCTGATGGGCGCGCTGTTCCAGATCAATCCGGTGTGGGCGTTCGGGCCGTACCGGGCCGACCACGTCTCCCTGGACTCGCAGCCCGACTGGTACGTGGGGTATCTGGAGGGCGCGCAGCGGCTGATGCCGGCCGCGGAGACGAACCTCGCCGGGCACACGATCGCCTGGGACGTGCTCCTGCCGGGCGTCGTGCTGCCCGCGGTGCTCTTCCTCGTCCTCTACGGCTGTCCGTTCTTCGAGCGATGGATCACCGGGCCCCGGCCGGAGCAGCACCTGTGCGACCGGCCGCGCAACCAGCCCACCCGCACGGCGCTGGGCGCGGCGGCCGTCTCGGCGTACGCGGTACTGCTGCTGGCGGGCGGGCAGGACGTGCTGGCCTACCGGTTCGGCCTGCCCCTGGAGCTGCTGACCCGCACCTTGCGCACCGCGCTGTTCGTGGGGCCGTTCCTGACCTACCACGCCACCAAACGGGCCTGCCTGGGGCTTCAGGCGGGCGACCGGCGCCGGCTGCTGGACGGTGAGACGACCGCGGAGGTGCGGCGCACCGCGGGCGGCGGCTACGAGGAGGCGCACACGCTGCTGTCCCGGGAGGAGGCCTACCGGATCCTCGTGCGCGACACCCCCCGGCCGCGTGCGGAGGGCACGGAGGCCTGGCGCTGGTTCCACAGACACCGGCTGCGCAACGCCCTCAGCCGCTGGTACTTCGGCAAGAGTGTGGAGATGCCGGCCACCGCCTGGCAGAAACGCCGCGTGGAATTCGTGCGGGCGGCGCCGGGCGAGGTACCCGGGGACGGCGAGGAGCCGTGAGCGAGGAGGCAGAGGATGAGCGGGCATGAGGATCGCGGCACCGTTCTGTACGGCCCGCAGCCGGACGTGGCCGGCGCCGCCGGCTACCCGGACGCCCCGCCGCGGATGGGATTCTTCACCGACACCTCCGTGTGCATCGGCTGCAAGGCGTGCGAGGTGGCCTGCAAGGAGTGGAACGCCATCCCGGAGGACGGTCTGGAACTGACCGGCATGTCCTACGACAACACGCAGGGGCTGAGCGCCGACACCTGGCGGCACGTGGCCTTCATCGAGCAGCGGGCGCCGTTCGGCGGGCAGCAGCCCGGGATCACCCACGAGGACGTGGATGTGTTCGCGGCCGCCTCCCGGCTCGGCCCCGACGCCGGGTCACCCGGTCCGGGCGCCACCACTCCCCCGCCGGGCCAGGAGGGCGCATCCGCCGGGCCGATCTCCCCGGTCTCGCCCGACGGCCGCACCGAGCTGCGCTGGCTCATGTCCTCGGACGTGTGCAAGCACTGCACCCACGCGGCCTGCCTCGACGTGTGCCCCACCGGGGCGCTGTTCCGCACCGAGTTCGGCACGGTCGTCGTCCAGGAAGACGTCTGCAACGGCTGTGGCTACTGCGTCCCCGCCTGCCCGTACGGCGTCATCGACCAGCGCGAGGACGACGGCCGGGTGTGGAAGTGCACCCTGTGCTACGACCGGCTCGGCGTCGGCATGGAGCCCGCCTGCGCCAAGTCCTGCCCCACGGACTCCATCCAGTTCGGCCCGCTGGAGGAACTCCGTGAGCGGGCCCGGGGCCGGGTGGCGCAGCTGCACGCGGCCGGTGTGACCGATGCCCGTCTGTACGGCGAGAGCCCGGACGACGGGGTCGGCGGCGACGGGGCGTTCTTCCTGCTGCTGGACGAACCCGAGGTCTACGGACTGCCCCCGGACCCGGTGGTCACCACCCGGGACCTGCCCGACATGTGGCGGCACGCGGCGCTGGCCGCCGTCTCCCTGGCCGCCCTCGCCGTCGGCAGCTTCGTGAGGAGGCCACGATGACCGGATCCGATGTCACCCGCGAGGGTGGCCAGGGCGCGCGGCCGGGCCGGGATGCGCCCCCGGGCGCGCAGCCGGTTCGTCGCCGGCGTCGGCGCGGGCGGGGCGAGCAGCCGATGGTGCCGGACGCCGAGTTCTCGTCGTACTACGGCAAACCCGTACTCAACAAGCCGACGTGGAAGCCGTTGGACATCGCCGGGTATCTGTATCTGGGTGGTCTGGCCGGTGCGTCCTCGCTGCTGGCGGCGGGGGCCGAGGCCACCGGCCGGCCCGCCCTGGGCAGGCCGGCGAAGCTGGGGGCCGCCGGGGCCATCTCGCTGTCGCTGGCGGCACTGGTGCACGACCTGGGGCGGCCCGGCCGTTTCCTGAACATGCTGCGGGTCTTCAAGCCCACCTCGCCGATGAGCGTGGGCTCCTGGCTGCTGGCCGGTTACGCGCCGCTGACGCTGGCCGCGGCGGCGACCGACGTGGCCGGCCGCTACCGGCTGGTCGGCTCGGCGGCCACGGCGGCCGCCGCCGTCCTCGGTCCGGCGGTCGCGACCTACACCGCGGTGCTGATCTCGGACACGGCGGTGCCGTCCTGGCACGAGGGCTACCGGCAGCTGCCGTTCGTCTTCGGCGGCTCCGGTGCGATCGCCGCGTCCGGACTCGCCCTGGTCGCGGCTCCGGTCGGCGAGGCCGGACCCGCCCGCCGGATGGCCGTGCTGGGGGCCGCGCTGGAACTGGGCGCCTTCCAGGTCATGAAGCGGCGCATGGGGCTGGCCGCCGAGCCCTTCGAGCTGGGCAGGCCGCACCGCTTGCTGCGGGCGGCGGAGGCTCTCGCAGCGGGCGGTGCCGCGCTGGCGGTCCTGTCGGGGCGACTGCGCGACCGGCGCCTCGCCGTGGCCGCGGGCGCCGCTCTGCTGACCGGGTCCGCTGCTTTGCGCTTCGGGGTGTTCGACGCCGGGGTGGTGTCGGCGGAGGATCCCAAGTACACGGTGCTACCGCAGCGGGAGAGGCTCAGAGCCCGCGAAAGCTGACGCGGCCAGGCTTCCCGAGGCGGGTCGGTCGCCTTCCGTAACACCCGTGTACAGCGGCCTCAGCAGTCCTCAGCCCGGGCGCCGGACCGCACGGCACTCACCGCGGTCGGTACGGCCTTCAGGCGCTGTCCTCCCCGTCCCCGCTCTGGTCGAGGAGGCGCCACTGGGCGCCGAGCCGGTCCGCCAGATCCCTCACGCCCGTGGCCTCCAGGGCGGCGGGGAGCTGCGCCGCCGGGTAGGGCTGGGCGGCGCGCCGCAGCCAGGCGGTGGCGAGCCCGGCTCGGGCGGCGCCGTCGATGTCCCAGGGGTGTACCGACACCAGAACCGCCTCACCGGCCGGCACGCCCACGGTGTCGAGTGCGTGCGCGTAGGCCTCCCTCGCTGGTTTCCAGCGGCCCACACCCTCCACATCGAGGTGGGTTTCGAAGCAGTCGGACAGACCGGCCCGGTCGAGGACCGCGCGGGTGGTGGCCGCGGAGCCGTTGGTCAGGGTCACCAGGCGGTACCCGGCCGTGCGCAGGGCTCGCACACCGTCGGGCACGTCCGCGTGCACGGGCAGCTCGGGCAGTCCGGCCAGGACGTGGTCGGCGACCTCTTCCGGGTCGGTCCCGCTCCGCGCGCGGGCCGCCAGCGTGCGCAGCCCGTCCCGGGCCACGGCGGCGAAGGAGGCCTGGCCACCGGCCAGGGTCAGAGCGACTCCGTCCCGCAGCACTCCGGCGAACCAGGCGGGCAGCAGGTGGCCCGGCAGTCCCGCCTCCTCCAGGCGGGTGGCGAGCGGAGACAGGTCGGTGAGCGTCTCGTTGACGTCGAGGACGAGGACGCGGGGGCGGCCGTCACCGGGCAACGGGATCACCTCCCCGGGGGCAGGGCTGCTGTGCGGCCATGGCCTCGCGCTCCTCTCGGTCGACCCAGGACCAGGTGATCGCGGCGGCGGTGACGCCGACCGGCAGCATGGCGACGATCATGGAAAGCCCCGCCGCCGAGTCCCCGGCCGCGACGACACCGACCGCCGGCAGGTCGAGCAGGGGTGCGGCGAGGAACAGGTACAGGCAGCGGCCGGAATCGCTCAGGCGGTGCCGGGTGGCGGCGATGACCGGCAGCCAGAACAGCACCGCGGCCAGGAGCAGCGCCGGTTCCGTGGCCCAGCCACCGCCCGGCGGCCGCAGGCCCACCGTGTCCCCGAGTACCGCCCAGGCGTGCAGCAGCACCAGCAGCGGGAGCGCCACCGCCGCGGGCAGGCTGATCCGCTCCCACAGCGGGGACCGCCGCAGGAGCCGGACGGTGACCGGGACGACCACGGCCACGAGGAGGCCCGACCAGGCCATCGCGGCCACCGACGACGGCGAGGACATGTGCGCGGAGTGGTCCACCGCCGTCACCTCTCCCGGGCCGTCGTCCCGCGCACCGCCATGGCCGCCGCCACGGCCAGCAGGGGTACGGCGACGGCGAGCAGCCAGTGGCCGTAGACGAAGCACAGGGCCACCAGCAGCAGCCCGATCGCGGCGGGCAGGACCGCGCCCGCTCCCCGGTCCGGCACGTGGTAGCGGACGTGCTGGTCGGAGGCCGTGCGCGAGGACAACAGCACGGCAAGGGCGGCCAGTTCGAGGACGAGGACGGCTCCGCCCCACAGCCAGTACACGAGCGCGCTCTCGCCGTAGACCGCGAGCACGGCGAGGAGGACGCCGTTCAGCAGGCCCCAGCCGGCGACCACCGCGGCGGACAGGTGCCGTTTCACGCGCCGCTCCGTTCCCGGCGGTCACGGTCTTCCCGGCGCCTGAGGTCGAGCAGCGGGGCGAAGCTCGTGACGGGCGGCAGCGGGCGATCGGCGGGGAAGTTGAGGCGCGGGGGCGGGGAGGTGGTGGCCCACTCCAGGGTGTGGGCGTCCCACGGATCGTCACCGGCGTGCTCGGCGCGGCCCAGCGTGCGCCTGCGCAGGGTCCACAGCACGTTGACGACGAACACCGTCATTCCCGCCGCGAGGAAGGCCGCACCGATGGTGGCGAGCAGGTTGAGCAGTCCGAAGCCGTCGAAGGCGGCGTACGTGGCGACCCGGCGCGGCATACCGAGGTAGCCGAGGGCGAACATCGGCAGGAAGGTCGTGTTGGTGCCGATCACCAGCAGCCAGAAGTGCAGGCGGCCCATGCGTTCGTCGAGCAGGGTGCCGGTGACCTTCGGGAACCAGAAGTAGACGGCCGCGAAGAGCCCGAAGGCGCTGCCGGCGAAGAGTACGTAGTGCAGGTGGGCCACGACGAAGTAGCTGTCGGTGACGTGGTAGTCGATCACCGGGGTGCCGACCATGATCCCGGTGAGACCGCCGATCAGGAACTGCGGGAGGAAGGCGAGCGCGAACAGCATCGGTGCGGCTAGGCGGAGCCGGCCGCCGAGGATGGTGCCGAGCATGCCGAAGTACTCGACCCCGGCGGGGACGAGGAGCGCGATGGAGGTCAGGGAGTAGTAGTCGTTGGCCGCCTGGCCGGTGGCGAACATGTGGTGGCCCCACACGCTCATCGACAGGGCGGCGAAGATCAGCAGCGACAGCGCGGTGCCCCGGTATCCGAAGAAGCGGCGGCCGGAGAACACGGCCAGCACCTCGGCGACGGCGGCGAGGTACGGGAAGAACATCACGTACACGACCGGGTGGCCGTAGAACCAGAAGATGTGCTGGTAGCCGATGTTCCACACGTTGGACGCGAAGACCGAGGCGTCGGCGCGGCCCACGGCGAGCAGGGTGAGGGCGGCGAGCAGGGCCGGGAAGGCGCCGATCACCATGAGGCAGGTGGCGACCATCGCCCAGCAGAAGACGGGCAGCCGGAGCATGGTCATGCCGCGGGTGCGGCGGCGCAGGATCGTCCAGAGCACGGCCCAGCCCATGAGGATGGTCCCGGTGACCGCGAGGAGGACGCCCGCGATCCACAGGTCCGTGCCGGCGCCCGGCGAGTGCTCGGTGTCGGCCATCGGCGGGTAGGAGAACCAGCCGTCGGCGTGCGCCCCGGTGGGCGTGGCGAAACCGGCCAGCATGGTGAGCGCGCCGAGGACGTAGAGCCAGTACCCGAGCAGGGTCAGGCGGGGCAGGGCGATCCCGGGGGCACCGATCTGCAGGGGGACGAGGTAGACGCCCATGCCGATCGCGAACGGGGTCATGACCATGTAGATCATGCCGGAGCCGTGGATGGTGAACAGTTGGTTGTAGGCGTGCGCGGTGAGGAAGTCCTCCTCGGGCTGTGCGAGCTGGCCGCGCATGAGGAGCGCGAAGACACCCATGAGCAGCAGCAGGACCAGGGAGGTGACGACGGTCAGCAGTCCGATGCGTTTGTGGTCGGTGGTGGAGACCCAGCCCAGCCAGCTGCCCGGCGGTACGGGCCGGCCGGCGTCGTCCCGCTGCCCGGCGGCGGGGGGTGCGACCGTCACGCGGCCCCCGTCCCGGCGCCGGCGGGGTGGCCGTGCAGCCAGCGGTCGTACTCCTTGGGCGAGACGGCCTTGATCCAGAAGTCCATCGCGTAGTGGCGCTGTCCGCAGAACTCCGCGCACCTGCCGCGCCAGCGGCCCTCCCGGTCGAGGGTGAGGGTGAAGGTGTTCACGTGGTGCGGGAAGGCGTCCATCTTGTAGCGCAGGCCCGGCACCCAGAGGGAGTGGATGACGTCCCGTGAGGTGAGGCGGAGCTGGACGGTGCGGCCGGTCGGCACGACGAGCGTCGGCGTGTTCCTGCCCTTGCAGGTGCCGGAGACGCTGCGGTGCTCCGGGGACTGCGGGTAGCGGAAGGTCCAGCACCACTGGAAGCCGGTGACGTCGACGCGCAGCGGTTCGGCGGCGGCCGCGCGGTGTTCCTCGTGGTTCTGCCAGGCGGTCCAGGCCACCAGGAAGACCGCGAAGGCGGCGAGGGCAGCGACGTAGTAGGTCTCCAGGCGGGACCGTTCGGACCGCTCGGAGACCTCCCCCTGCCGGCCGGCCCGCCGCCGCAGCAGCGCCCAGGCGAGCAGGGCGCACACGACCAGGAAGACGAAGCACGCGACGATCGTCTCCAGGGTGAAGACGGTCCCGAAGATGTGACGTTGCCTCACCGCGCCGCCGCCTTCGCCCCGACGACCCTGACCCTCATGCGAGCACTCCCGTAGCCTCGTTCGGGACCGCGACCACCCGGACATTACGGGCAGCGGATATGGTCCATGCGCCGACACACCGCAGCGGTGGGGTCCCCCGGCCCGGCCGTCTCACACCTGGCGGGTGGGTTTGGCCGCGACGGGCGGGGGTACTCCGCGGCTCGGCACGGCGAGAGGTGCCGCCAGAGATGCCGTCCCGGCGAGGCTGCGGGACACTGTGGGGAGACCGAGCGGGAGGAGCGGCTGTGGGCGTACGCACCTGGATCGACTCCTGGCCGGTCTACCGCCAGCTCACCGGAACCGACCCGCTGGGCCGGGGTGCCGCCGCGAGGAGCGGGCGCACCGAGCGGCTCCAGCCTCGGGTCGCCACCGCCGACCGGGTGGTGAAGTCCGTCTGCCCGTACTGCGCGGTGGGCTGCGGCCAGAACGTGTACGTCCAGGACGAGCGGGTCACCCAGATCGAGGGCGACCCGGACTCGCCGATCTCGCGCGGCCGGCTGTGCCCCAAGGGCGCGGCGAGCCTCCAGCTGACGACTGGGGACGCCCGCGAGCACCAGGTCCTCTACCGGCGCCCGCACGGTACCGAGTGGGAGCGGCTTGACCTCGACACGGCGATGGACATGATCGCCGACCGGGTGATCGAGGCGCGCCGGGCCGGCTGGCAGTGGGAGGTCGACGGGACCCGGACCCGGCGCACCATGGGCTTCGCAAGCCTCGGCGGAGCCACGCTCGACAACGAGGAGAACTACCTCCTCAAGAAGCTGTACACGGCGCTGGGAGCGATCCAGATCGAGAACCAGGCGCGTGTTTGACACTCCTCCACCGTTCCCAGTCTGGGAACCTCGTTCGGGCGCGGTGGCGCGACCACCTTCCAGCAGGACCTGCAGAACTCGGACTGCATCGTCATCCAGGGTTCGAACATGGCCGAGTGCCATCCGGTCGGGTTCCAGTGGGTCATGGAGGCGAAGGCCCGCGGCGCCAAGGTGATCCACGTCGACCCGCGGTTCACCCGTACCAGCGCGCTGGCCGATGTGCACGTGCCGCTGCGCGCGGGCTCGGACATCGCCTTCCTCGGCGGGATCATCCACTACGTGCTGGAGCACGAGAAGTACTTCCGTGACTACGTCGTGGCGTACAGCAACGCGCCGGTGATCCTGCGGGAGGACTTCCGGGACACCGAGGACCTGGACGGCGTCTTCTCCGGCCTGGACACCGGCACCCGCAGCTACGACAACAGCACCTGGCAGTACGAGGGCACCGAGGTGCAGGCCGCCTCGGGCGAACGCGACCAGGAGTACGAGGCGCGCACCGGCGGCGGCAGCTCGGTGTCCGAGGCCGCGCGCGGCGAGTCCCACGGCTCGGGCGGCGCCGACATCGGCGAGGGCGAGCCGGAACGGGACGAGACGCTCACCCACCCGCGCTGCGTCTTCCAGGTGCTGAAGCGGCATTACGCCCGGTACACGCCCGAACTGGTCGAGCAGATCTGCGGCGTGCCGCAGGACCTGTTCCGCCAGATGTGCGAGCTGGTCACGGACAACTCCGGACGGGACCGGACCACCGCGTTCGCCTACGCCGTCGGCTGGACGCAGCACACGGTGGGCGTGCAGTACATCCGCGCCGCGTCGATCCTGCAGACCCTGCTCGGCAACATCGGCCGGCCCGGCGGTGGCATCCTCGCCCTGCGCGGCCACGCCTCCATCCAGGGGTCTACCGACATCCCCACCCTGTTCAACCTGCTCCCCGGCTACATCCCGATGCCGCACGCCCACGAGAACGAGGACCTGGACGCCTTCGTGCGGGCCGAGGCGGCGCGCAAGGGCTACTGGGGCAACATGCGCGACTACCTGGTGAGTCTGCTCAAGGCGTACTGGGGCGACGCGGCGACGCCGGACAACGACTTCTGCTTCGACTACCTGCCGCGTCTGACGGGCTCCCACTCGACCTACGAGACCGTCATGGCCCAGCTGGAGGGGACCTGCAAGGGCTACTTCCTGATCGGCGAGAACCCGGCGGTGGGCTCGGCCAACGCCAAGATGCAGCGGTTGGGCATGGCCAACCTGGACTGGCTGGTGGTGCGGGACTTCTCCCTGATCGAGTCGGCCACGTGGTGGAAGGACGGCCGGGAGATCGAGTCCGGTGAACTGCGCACGGAGGACATCCGCACCGAGGTGTTCTTCCTGCCGGCGGCCACGCACACCGAGAAGGACGGCAGCTTCACCAACACCCAGCGCCTGCTGCAGTGGCACCACCAGGCCGTGGAACCGCGCGGTGAGGCACGCAGCGACCTGTGGTTCGCCTACCACCTGGGGCGCCTGATCCGGCAGAAGCTGGCCGGGTCCACCGATCCGATGGACCGGCCGCTGCTCGATCTGGCCTGGGACTACCCCACGAAGGGCCCGCACGCCGAGCCGGACGCCGAGGCCGTCCTCGCCGAGATCAACGGCCATGACGCCGAGGGCCGGCCGCTGTCCTCCTACGAGCAACTGAAGTCCGACGGTTCCACCGCCTGCGGCTGCTGGATCTACTGCGGGGTGTACGCCGACGGCGTCAACCAGGCCGCCCGCCGCAAGCCCGGCGCGCAGCAGGACTGGGTGGCGGCCGAGTGGGCGTGGGCCTGGCCGGCCAACCGCCGCATCCTGTACAACCGCGCGTCCGCCGACCCCGACGGCAGGCCCTGGAGCGAGCGCAAGGCGCTCGTGTGGTGGGACCGGGACCAGGGGCAGTGGGTCGGCGATGACGTGCCGGACTTCAAGAAGGACAAGTCGCCCGGCTACCGGCCGCCGCAGGACGCGACCGGACCGGAGGCGCTGTCGGGCACGGACCCGTTCATCATGCAGGCCGACGGCAAGGCCTGGCTGTTCGTGCCCTCCGGGCTGACCGACGGCCCCCTGCCGACGCACTACGAGCCGCAGGAGTCGCCGTTCACCAACATGCTCTACGGCCAGCAGCGCAACCCGGTGCGCCAGTTGCTGCTGCCGCACCCCGACAACCGCTACCAGCCCAGCGGGGAGGAACCGGGCGCGGAGGTGTTCCCGTTCGTCGCCACGACCTACCGGCTCACCGAGCACCACACCGCGGGCGGCATGTCGCGCTGGCTGCCCTATCTGGCGGAGCTGCAACCGGAGTTCTTCTGCGAGGTGTCACCGGAACTCGCCGCCGAGCGCGGCCTGGAGCACACCGGCTGGGCGATGATCGTCAGCGCCCGGGGCGTCATCGAGGCGCGGGTCCTGGTCACCGACCGCGTACCGCCGCTGATCGTGCAGGGCCGCACCCTGTACCGGGTGGGCCTGCCCTACCACTGGGGGCCCAACGGTTACAGCACCGGCGACGCGGCCAATGAGCTGGGCCACCTGGCGATGGACCCCAACACCCACATCCAGGAGAGCAAGACGTTCACCGTCGACATCCAGCCGGGACGCCGGCCCCGCGGCCGCGCGGCCGTGGAGCTGGTGCGGGCCTACCGGGCCCGGGCGGGCATCGACGAGCGCACCGGCACGGAGCCGTGAAACCCCTCCCGCTGACCCGGAGGGTGCCGTCTCACCTGAGCACGACCGAGTGAGTTCCGCGCGGCACCAGCTCCCCCACCACCGGCGCTCCGGGCACCTCCCCGGCCACGAGCAGCCCGCCGGACGTCTGGGCGTCGGCCAGGAGCAGCCGCGTGTCCTCGTCAGCGGTGCCGAAGTCGGTGAACGGTGCCACCCACTCCAGGTTGCGCCGAGTGCCGCCGCTGACGTACCCGTCCCGTACGGCCTCCCGGGCGCCGTCCAGGTACGGCACGGCGGCGGTGTCGAGGACGGCGCTCACACCGGAGGCCCGGGCGAGCTTGTGCAGGTGGCCGAGGAGGCCGAATCCGGTGACGTCGGTGGCGCAGGTGGCCCCGGCGGCCAGGGCGGCGGCGGACGCGTCCCGGTTCAGGGCCACCATCGTGGCGACAGCCTGCTCGAACCACTCCCCCGTGGCCTTGTGGCGGTTGTTGAGCACACCGAGGCCGAGCGGCTTCGTCAGCGACAGGGGCAACCCGGGGCGGCCGGCGTCGTTGCGCAACAGCCGCTCGGGATCGGCGAGCCCGGTGACGGCCATGCCGTACTTGGGTTCCGGGTCGTCGACGCTGTGTCCGCCGCCGACGTGGCAGCCCGCCTCCGTGGCGACCACCAGTCCCCCGCGCAGCACCTCGCGTGCCAGGTCGAACGGGAGCCGGTCGCGCGGCCAGGCCAGGAGGTTGACCGCGAGCACCGGCCGGCCGCCCATGGCGTACACGTCGGACAGGGCGTTGGCGGCGGCGACGCGCCCCCAGTCGTAGGGGTCGTCCACGACCGGGGTGAAGAAGTCGGCCGTGCAGACGAGCGCCGTTCCCCGGTGCGTGACCACGGCCGCGTCGTCACCGGTGGCGAGCCCGACGAGCAGCGGGGTGTCGCCCCCGGCGAGTGGTGGCACGGTCAGCCCGGCGACCACCTCCTCCAGCTCCCCCGGCGGGATCTTGCAGGCGCAGCCGCCACCGTGGGCGTACTGCGTGAGCCGTACGGACGCTTGGCGGGTCGGTGTCATGCCGGTCTCCTGGGGCAGTAGCCTGACGAGCGGTGGAGGCGTGTGGGTGCCTGGTGGCCCTCCCGGTCTTCAAAACCGAGGTGCCCGAGGATCTCGGGCAGGCAGGTTCGATTCCTGTCCGCCTCCGTTCACCGTGTGCGGACGGCAGCGTCGGCGCTGTTCGTCGACGCGCACGGTGTAACCCTGGGCGTCCAGGAACTCCAGCAGCGGTACGGCCACCCGGCGGGTGGTGTCGAGCGCGCGCCGCGCCTCGCTGAGCGTGAACGGTTGCGGCAGGGCGCGCAGCACCGCGGCGGCCTCGGCGTCCGCGCCGGGCAGCAGCACGACCCCGTCGGCGATGCGCAGCAGGGCGCCGGTGGTCACCGCTGCGGCCAGTGCCTTGCGGTCGAGGCCCAGTTCACCGAGCCGGCCGGCCTCGGGTGCGCGGAACGGTGCCCGTGCGAGGTCCTGGCGCACGGCGTCCACGGCCGCGCGGACGCTCGGGGGCAGGGCGGGCCGGAGGCTGTCGGCGAGGTGCACCCGGCCCTGCCGGGCGTGGAGTCGAGGCGTCGCCCGGACCAGCGCGTCGACCAGGGCGCGGTCGGGCAGGCCGAGCAGATGACGGGCCGCCTCGGCAGGCAGCCCGGGCTCGAGCGGATGTGCGCGGGCGTGCCGTTCGACCGCGGCGGCCAGCCGTTCCCTGAGGGTGTTCCAGTACTCCGCGTCGGCCAGCCAGTCCCCGGCCACGGGTCCGGCGGGCGCCGCCACGCCCATCGCCCGCAGGTCGGCGCTCCGGATCAGCTTGCGGCGGCGCAGCTCCGCGGCACCCTCGGGGCGGCCGGTCAGGCCGGTGAGTTCGGCCGCGCGGGCCCGGCCGGCGCCGCGCCGGGTCAGCCGGGGCGGCCGTACGTCGAGGACGGTGACCCCGCGGGGCATGCGGCTCCCGCCCGGTTCCCGCAGCACCGCGCGGTCGCCGGCCCGCAGGGGAAGTCCCCGGCGCAGGGTGAGCCGGGCGGTGTCCTCGCCGAGTGGACGGACGGCCACCGGTACGGCGGCGGTGCCGATGTGCAGGGTGACGGAGCGGGGCAGGCCGGCCACCGGTTCGCCGGTGACCCGGACGTCGATCAGCTCGGTGGACAGCCAGCGGTCCGGGGTCAGCAGCACCTGGCCGCGGCGCAGGCTGTCGTGCCCGTGACCGTGCACGTTGACGGCCACCCGGGCCACCCCGCTGACGGCGGTCCGCTCCTCGTGCAGGCTCTGCAGCCCGCGCACCCGCAGCACGGCCCCGCCGTCCCCGGTGACCAGCCGGTCGCCGACCCGGAGGGTGCCCGCGCCGAGGGTGCCGGTCACCACGGTGCCGTGTCCACGGACGGTGAAGGCCCGGTCGAGCCACAGGCGGACATCGGCATCGGCGTCGGGCACGGGCAACTCGTCCGCCAGCCGGGCCAGTTCACGGCGCAGCTGGTCCAGGCCCGCGCCGGTGACCGCGCTGACCGCGACCGACGGCACCTTGCCGAGGGAGGTCCCGGCCAGGCGCTCGACGGCGTCGGCGCGTACGGGCTCGGGGTCCGCGAGGTCGGTGCGGGTCACCGCGAGTACGGCGTGCCGGACGCCGAGCGCGTCGAGGATCGCCAGGTGCTCCTGCGACTGGGGCTGCCAGCCCTGGTCGGCGGCGACCACGAACAGCACGGCGGGCACGGGTCCGACACCGGCCAGCATGGTCGCGACGAACCGCTCGTGTCCGGGTACGTCCACGAAGGCGAGGTGTTCTCCGTCCGGTCCCAGCCTGGTCCACACGAAGCCCAGATCCAGGGTGAGGCCCCGGCGGCGCTCCTCCTCGTAACGGTCGGGCTCCATGCCGGTGAGGGCGCGGACCAGAGCCGACTTGCCGTGGTCGACGTGTCCGGCGGTGGCCAGGACCCGCATGGCGCCTACCTCTCCGCGCCGGCCGGGGCCGGCCGCTCGCCGTCTGCCGGCCCCGCTGTGCGCACGGCCTGCGCGAGCCGTTCGTCGTCCTCCTCCGGCACCGCCCGCAGGTCCAGCAGGCAGCGGCCCGCCTCCAGGCGTCCGACGACCGGGATGCGGCCGGTGCGCAGCGCGGCGGCGTACGGCTCGGGCAGCGAGAGTGCCGCGCTGGGCAGGGTGACCCCGGGGGCGCCTCCGCCGCCGACCGTGGCGGCGCACTCCACGGCCCGCACGTCGATGCCGTCGGCGGCGAGGCCGGCGGCGAGCCGGCCGGCGCGGGTCATCAGGCGGGCCGGGTCGGTGGTGAGGGCGAGGGCGGTCGGGGTGGGCGGGCCGGTGAGCGTGGCCTCGAGTGCGGCCAGGGTCAGTTTGTCGACACGCAGGGCGCGGGCCAGCGGGTGCCGGGCGAGGGTGCTGACCAGGTCCTGGTCGCCGAGCAGGAGTCCGCACTGGGGTCCGCCGAGCAGTTTGTCGCCGCTCGCGGTGACGAGCGCGGCGCCCGCGCGGAGCTGGGTGTCGGCGTCGGGTTCGTCGGGCAGGGCGGGGTGCGGCGCGAGCAGTCCGGAGCCGATGTCGACGACGACCGGGACGCCGAGGCCGGTGAGTTCGGAGATTTCGGCCGCCCGAGTGAAACCGGTGATGCGGAAGTTGGACGGGTGGACCTTGAGTACGAACCCGGTGTCCTGGCCGATCACGTCGGCGTAGTCGGTGGCGGTGGTGCGGTTCGTCGTGCCGACCTCGCGGAGCCGCGCGCCGGTGGAGACGAGCAGGTCGGGCAGCCGGAAACCGTCGCCGATCTCCACCATCTCGCCGCGGCTGACGACGATCTCCTTGCCTGCCGCGAGTGCGGTGGCGGCGAGCACCAGCGCGGCGGCGCCGTTGTTGACGACGTGCACGGCACCGGCCGAGGGCACCCGCTCGTGCAGGGCGGCCAGGGCGGAGCGTCCCCGGCGGGCCCGTACGCCGCTGTCCAGGTCGAGTTCGACGTCCGTGGGTCCGGCGGCCTCCTGGACGGCCTGCCGGGCGGCGGCCGACAGCGGGGCCCGGCCGAGGTTGGTGTGCAGCAGCACCCCGGTGGCGTTGATCACCGGACGTAGGACGCCGGCGGTGCCGGGCAGCAGGGCGAGGGCCGTCTCGGGCACCCGTTCGGGTGCGATGCCGCCCTCCCGGGCCTGCTGCTGCGCCCGCCGGACGGCGGCCTTCACCACACGCGCGCCCAGCCGCTCGACGGCCGCGGACAGGCGGGGGTCGCGCAGGAGCAGATCGGTGCGCGGGATGCGGCGGCGCACGTCGGTGTCGTCGTGCGGGGGCCGTAGGGTCCCGTCGCCCGGGCCGCTCCCCGGGTCACCGGGGCCGGGGCCGGCCGCCCCGGTCCTGTCGTCCGCCGCGCCCGCCGTCCGCGGTGCCACCCGCTGCTCCATGCCGCCGCTGTCCCTCCGGTCCAGCCCTTGCCCGTACGGGCTGCCCCATCGTCTCCCAGTGCCCCGGGCCGGCCGTTCGACACGCCGGGACGGACGTTGGCCCCGGCCGCCGCCCGGGTACTCGGCGCCGCATGGACGACCGCAACCGAAACGACCATGGTCACGAGAGCGCCACGGACGCCGAGCGGGCCGCGCGACGGCGGCTCGCGGCCGAGCGCGAGCGTGCCGTCGCCGAGCCGTTCGAGTACCCGTACCCGGAGCGCCGGGCGGGGGTCCGCGCCCGGCGCCGCATCGGCGAGGCGGCGGCTGCCGCGGACACACCACCGGGCATCCCCGGGGGCTACGGCACGACCGGCGGCGGTCGGCCCGGCGCCACCGGCTCCGCCCACCCGCCCGTCCGCTGGGACCAGGACACCACGGCGGATACGGGGGCTGCCGAGCCGGGCAGTGACGACGAGGGACCGGTGAACCGGTCCGGCCGGTGACAGGGGACCAAGGGGCGAATCGGCCGATGATGCGGTGATCCGGCAGAGCGGATACCGCGGGGGCCGGGGCCTCCGGGGCCTCCGGGGTGTCCGGGGTCCGGGGTGTCCGGGGTCCGGGGTGTCCGGGGTGTCCGGGGTGTCCGGGCAGCCAGGATGCCGGATCGGTGGGCCGGTGCGGCGGATCTCGGTCGCTCCCCGGCCCTGAAGTCCCGCCGGGTCCCGCGCCGGCGATCTCACCAGCGGGACTGGATCAGCCGCCGCAGGCCGGGCGGACTGGCCGGCCGCACGCTGACCGTTGGACCACTGCGCGGGTTGGTCGGCCGCCTGATCGCAGGGCCGCCGGGCCGCTGAGCGGACTGGTCGGCCCCCTGGCCACAGGACCGCCGAGCCGCTGAGCGGACTGGTCGGCCCCCTGGCCACAGGACCGCCGAGCCGCTGAGCGGACTGGTCGGCCCCCTGGCCACAGGACCGCTGGGCGGATTCGTCGGCCCCCTGGCCGCACGCTCACACGGCGGGATCCCTGCCGCCGCCTTACGGCGTTTCGCCGGGCCACGGCTGGTCGTCGTCGGTCGTCGCCTGCGGCCGGGGCGGCGGGGCGTCGCCCGTGGTGAGGTGTTCCAGCACCTCGACCAGCTCCTGGCAGGCCTTCGCCACCGAGCGCCGGGTATTGCGCTGCTCGGTGATCACGGCGGACAGCAGCAGCGCGGTCAGGGCCATCGCGCCGTTGAACGCCTGAAGTTTCACCATGACCTCGATCCGGCCCAGCCCGGCGAAGGCCCCGACGTCGTCGGTCGCGGCGACGGTGGCCACGACGGACGTCAGCAGCGCGCACAGGACACTGCCCACGAGCTGGAAGCGCAGAGCGGCCCAGATGATCAGCGGATAGACGAGGAAGAGCAGGCTGAGCGAGCTGTAGACGGCCAGCGGTACGAGAAGGCAGGCGACGACGGCCAGCGCGGTCGCCTCCTTCCAGCGGCCCAGCAGTGGTGGCCGGCGGGCCCCGTGGAGCAACAGCAGCAGCGGGGTGACGATCAGGACGCCCATCGCGTCCCCGACCCACCAGGCCAGCCAGACGGGCCAGAAGCCGTGTGCGGCCAGCCTGCCCGTGACGAACAGCAGGCCGGCGCCGACCGTGGCACTGATCAGCATGGTGGTCAGGGCGCCCAGGAACACCAGCGCGAGGCCGTCCCGCAATCGGCTGAGGTCATTGCGAAAGCCGGCCCGGCGCAGCAACACCGCCGAGCACACCGGTGCGGCGGTGTTGCCGGCGAGGATACCGAGCACGTCGAGGCGGGGGCTGGTGAGCGACAGCACGGCGAAGAAGGCGCCGAGCGTGATGCCGGGCCAGCAGCGCAGACCGAAGATGAGCAGGGCGGCGACGGCGACGCCGGTCGGCGGCCAGATGGGCGTGACGACGGCGCCCTCGATGGACAGTTGCCGCAGCAGGCCCAGTCGGCTCGCCGCGTAGTAGCAGGCCGCGACGGCCAGCACCTGGACGATGTAGCCGCCCGGCCGGCGCAGATCCTCGTAACCCACCACAGCAGCCATCTCACACCGAGGACCCCTGGTCGGCGAGGCGGGGACGCCGCCGTCCGGCCCTATGGCTGACCACGGGTCACGGCCGGACGCCCAGGCCGTCGAGACCCACGACGAGGACGGCGGCGTCGTCCTCGTGCCCGACGCTCTCGGCGCCCCTGATCACGGCGGCGGCCAGGGCGTGGGCCTCCAGGCCGGCGACCGCGGCGACGCCCGCCAGGCGCACCACCTGGTCGAGCCCGTCCTCGATGTTCAGCGACGGCCCCTCCACCACGCCGTCGGTGAGCAGCACGAAGACTCCGCCGGTGGTCAGCCGGTGCCGGGTCACCGGGTAGTCCATGCCCTTGTCGATGCCGAGCGGCGGGCCTCCCTCGTCGTCGGCGACGCCGGACTTCCCGTCCGCCGTGGCCCACACGAAGGGGATGTGGCCGGCCCGTGCGCTCTCCAGTATTCCGGTGGCCGGGTCGAGCCGCATGAAGGTGCAGGTGGCGAACAGGTCACTGCCGAGGGAGAGCAGCAGGTCGTTGGTGCGGGCGAGGAGTTCGCCGGGCTCGCTGGTGACGGAGGCGAGGGCGCGCAGCCCGGCCCGGACCTGCCCCATGAAGGCGGCGGCCTCGATGTTGTGCCCCTGGACGTCGCCGACGGTCAGCCCGATCCGGCCGTCGGGCATGGCGAAGGCGTCGTACCAGTCGCCGCCCACGTTGAGACCGAGGTTGGCCGGCGTGTAGCGCACCGCCAGGTGCAGACCGGGCGCGGCGGGCAGGTCCCGGGGCAGCATGCCCCGCTGCAGGGCGACGGCCAGTTCGACCTGGGTGCGCTGCAGCTCCGCGCGCCGGCGCGCCTGGGCGATGAGCGAACCGAGTCTGGCCAGCAGCTCGTCGCCTTCGTCCGGGGAGCGCTTGCGGGGCATCGATCACTTCCGGCGGCGGTGGCCCGTGGTGGGCCGGATGCCTGGACTTTCGGCAAACGCCTAGATTTTACCTATATAGGGTGATCTCGCCCCACCGAGAGGCCGCAGCACGGTTCTCCCGGTCACCGGACCTCGGAGTCGATACCGGTGATCACGGCGGGCCCCAGAGGTGCGTTGCCCTCATCGAGTCCGGCGTCCCGCAGAGCGGAGTCCGCGAGGCGGCGGGCCTCCTCCTCGGCGTGCGGGCCGGTGTCCGCCTCGACGGTCAGACGGAGGGTGAACGTGTTGTCCTCGTTGACGCTGAGCACGTCCAGATCCTCGGCGCTGCCCATCCGCGTGCCGTGGGGATCGGCGGGCCGGAGCGCGCGGGCCAGACGTGTTCGGGTGTCCGCCTCGATCCCCGCGGTGAAGGTGCCGGGGACGCTGATCACATAGGTCGTCATGACGATCCTTTCCTCAGGCCCCCTCACCTACCCGGATTCGCGGCCTTCGCACAGGGGCTCGCGCATCCGGGCCCCTCCTCACAGCGGGGAGTGGGCCACCGCCAGCACATACGCGCCGAACAGCAGGGAGACCACGGTGAGGGCGCCGTAGACGAGCAGCGCCTGGGCCGGTCGTGCGCGCCAGGTGCGGGCGAGTGCGCACGCCATCGGGATGAGCAGGGGGAAGGCCGGCAGGAGGAAACGCGGTT
This sequence comes from Streptomyces sp. NPDC045022, assembly GCF_056432605.1. Taxonomy (NCBI): domain Bacteria; kingdom Bacillati; phylum Actinomycetota; class Actinomycetes; order Kitasatosporales; family Streptomycetaceae; genus Streptomyces; species Streptomyces sp. NPDC045022. Next base: position 48,610 of record NZ_JBWKIR010000012.1, on the reverse strand, counting down.
TGGAGGAGAAGGAACCCGATCCGCCGACCACGAGCAGGATCAGGACCCCCGTGAAGACCACCAGGGCCAGCGGGGCCCGGTCCAGGCACAGCAGCGCGAACAGCAGGACGCCCACCGCGATGATCACCAGGGCCGCCGGGTAGACGAAGCCGCCGCCGTGCAGGAGCAGCGCCCGCAGGAAGCGCAGCGAGCCCGCGCCGAAGTCGAAGCGGGAGTCCCAGGCGCTCTGCACCTTGAGGTAGCCGCCGAGCAGGTCGCCCGTCCGGCTGCCCACCCACAGCACATAGCCGAGCCAGCCGAGCGGTGCCAGGACCGCCCCGGCCCACAGGCTCGCCGGTACCCGGCCGCGCCGGCGCAGCGCCTCGTGTGCGGCCGCGAGGGCGACGGCGACGGCCACCGCGAATCCGCTGGGCCGGGCCAGGCCCGCCGCCGCGGCCAGCGGACCCGCCCACAGCCAGCGGCCCTTGAGCACGCAGTACAGGGACCAGGCGGCGAGCGCGGCGAACAGTGACTCGGTGTACGCGATGGTGAGTTCGACGGCATGGGGCAGGACGGCCCACAGGGCGACCAGCGCGGTGGCGCCGCCCCTTCCGTGCAGATGGTGGCCGATGGCGTAGATGCCGTACGCCGCCGCGCCCGCCGCGGCCCAGGCGATGAGCATCGCGGCCTGGCCGGGGGTGGCCGGCAGGGCGGCGGTCAGCGCCCTGATGAGCGCCGGGTACAGCGGAAAGAACGCCCAGTCGGTCTGGATCCCGCCGTTCGGGGTGATCCAGATCAGGTGACCGTAGCCGTGGGTGGCGATGTGCAGGTACCAGCGGGAGTCCCAGGAGTGCGCCAGGTTCCTGACGAGCGGGCGCCCCCGGAGGTCGTTCGCGAGGATCACCGTGAGGAGCCCGGTGAGCCGGACGGCAGCGAACAGGGCGAGGGCCGGCAACGCACCCCCGGGGGCCCCGGGCCGGGCGAGCCGTGGCAGGGCCGGGCGGCGGAGGAGACCGGACGGGGCGGCCGGCTCGGGCCGGGGGACGGAAGAGGTGCTCACGCCCCTGACCTTGGGCAGGCCCGTTCGGACATGCAATCCGCGACCCGGGTTTCTCCCGCACTTCCACCCTGATTCAGGAACGGGCCCGGGAATCGGGGCGAACCCCCGCTCACGGCACCCCCCTGACGGACCACTCGGATGATCACAGTAGGGTGTGACTAGCATATGAGCGCTGCCTAGCTCGAAAGATAGATCTGTGACTGTCAACGACGACTCGTTCACCAACTGGAAGATCCGCGAGGAGATCGCGGAGTCGATGATCCCGCTCATCGGGAAGCTGCACCGCGAGCAGGACGTGACCGTCCTGCTGCACAGCCGCTCCTTGGTGAACAAGTCGGTGGTCAGCATCCTGAAGACGCACCGCTTCGCCCGGCAGATCGCCGGTGCGGAGCTGTCGGTCACCGAGACCATGCCGTACCTGAAGGCCCTGACCACCCTCGACCTCGGGCCCTCCCAGATCGACCTCGGCATGCTGGCCACCCTGCACAAGGCCGATGACCGCGGCCTGAGCGTGGAGGAGTTCACCGCCGAGGCCGTCGCCGGTGCCACGGGTGCCAACAAGATCGAACGCCGCGAGCCGCGCGACGTCGTCCTGTACGGCTTCGGCCGCATCGGCCGGCTGGTCGCCCGCCTGCTGATCGAGAAGGCCGGCTCCGGCAACGGCCTCAGGCTCCGCGCCATCGTCGTCCGCGGCGGCGGCGGCCGGGCCGCCGGGGACCTCGTCAAGCGCGCCTCGCTGCTGCGCCGCGACTCCATCCACGGCCAGTTCCAGGGCACGATCACCGTGGACGAGGACAGCAGCACGATCGTCGCCAACGGCAACGAGATCAGGGTGATCTACGCCGACGACCCGTCGCACGTCGACTACACCGAGTACGGCATCCGGGACGCCATCCTCATCGACAACACCGGCAAGTGGCGCGACCGCGAGGGGCTGTCGAACCACCTGCGTCCCGGCATCGCGAAGGTCGTGCTGACCGCGCCGGGCAAGGGCGACGTCCCGAACATCGTGCACGGCGTCAACCACGACACCATCAAGCCGGACGAGCAGATCCTGTCCTGCGCCTCCTGCACCACCAACGCCATCGTCCCGCCGCTGAAGGCGATGGACGACGAGTACGGCGTGCTGCGCGGCCACGTGGAGACCGTCCACTCGTTCACCAACGACCAGAACCTGCTGGACAACTACCACAAGTCCGAGCGCCGTGGCCGCTCCGCGCCGCTCAACATGGTGATCACCGAGACCGGTGCCGCCTCCGCCGTCGCGAAGGCGCTGCCCGACCTCAAGGCGAAGATCAGCGGCAGCTCGATCCGTGTCCCGGTGCCGGACGTCTCGATCGCGATCCTCAACCTCCAGCTGGCCCGCGAGGCCACCCGCGAGGAGGTGCACGACTACCTGCGCGAGGTGTCGCTGACCTCGCCGCTCAAGCGCCAGATCGACTTCATCACGGCGCCCGACGCGGTCTCCAGCGACTTCATCGGCTCGCGCCACGCCTCGATCGTGGACGCCGGCGCGCTCAAGGTCGACGGGGACAACGCGATCCTCTACCTCTGGTACGACAACGAGTTCGGCTACTCCTGCCAGGTCGTCCGGGTCGTCCAGCACGTCTCGGGCGTCGAGTACCCGACGTTCCCGGCGACGGCGGTCTGACACCTTTCGCCGACGCGCGTACGGCCGCCGACCGGGGTTCCGGCCGGCGGCCGTTCCGCTGGGGCGCGTGCGGTCAGGCCGAGGCCGGCCTGGCACACGCGCCCGCGGCGCACGCCGTGAGCCACTGGTCGAAATCGGCGTCATAGCGGGTGCCGATGCCGTCGTGGTAGACGGCGTATCCGCCGGCGTAGTCACCGACGCGGAAGCGTGCCAGCATGCGCTGGACGTCGTCGGGGTGCTTCTCGGTCATGTAGCGCACGGCGAGGTAGCCCCACGGGTAGGTGCGGGTCACGTCGCTGTTGTCGTAGGTGTTCTCGAACAAGGTGCTCAGCTTGTACGTGTGCCTCCCGGCCTCCTGGACCGCCTGGTCGTCGGCGAGGCCCCGGTAGCTGTAGGAGACGTACTCGGCGAGGCCCTCGATCCACCACACGTCCGGCACGGAGATCTGCTGGGGGAAGTCGCCCTTCATGTCGTCACGGGCGTCCAGGAAGTGCGTGTACTCGTGGTTGAGGTTCCAGATCCGGGCCACGAACCCGTCGTCGTAGTCCTTCTGGTACATGATCGAGGTGGCCTGGTTGGCCGGGTCCGACGGGTCGCCCTCGAGGGTCATGCCGCCGTTGTCGGTGCTGATGCCGTAGATGGCGCCGGCGTAGGTCTGGTAGTCGGCGCGGCCGGCGAAGACCACGAGCTGGATGGCCGAGACGTACTGGCCGGGTATCGGGCCGTCGGCCTTCACCAGCGAGCGGAAGGAGGCGTCCTGGCGAAGGACGCTCGCGCAGGCCGCGTCGAGGTCGGCGGCGGTCAGGGACTGGGCGCGGATGGTGACGTTCGCATCGCAGCGGTGGGTGGTGGGCAGGACGGCCCGGGTGAGCTTGTCCGGCAGGTCACAGACGTCGTAGTACGAGCAGTTGGCGCTGTCGTAGTAGTTCGCCTGGGTCGCCACGGCCACCCAGAGCCCGGCCGTCGGGCCGTCGATCTCCGTCCGGTCCAGCAGGTCCCGGGCCAACGGCCGTACGGTGTCGCGCAGTTCCGGGTGTTCGACGTAACGGGCCACGTTCATCCCGGCGTTGGAGTCGAGAAAGGCCAGGCTCGTGCCGAGCTGGTCCGTGTTGGCCAGCGCGAAGTCGTACAGGGTGTCGATGACGCGCGGGTCGGCCTCGACCGCCTTCACGTACTCCGGGTTCCAGTTCCCGCGCCACAGAGGCGTGTAGACGTCGTTGACGGCCCTGATCATGCTGTCGACAGAGTCGTAGGAGCTGTCGTAGTCGTTGAGCAGCCGCCGGTAGACGTACAGGTAGCGGCCCTGCCGGTCGGCGCTGTCGGTGAGGATGACCGTCTCGCCGAGGATGTCGCCGTTGGCGGCGCTGACGTCACGCGAGTGGGAGCGGCCGAAGAAGGTGTCGAGGCCGGCGGTGACGGCGGTGGTGAGCCGGGAGGTGTACGCGCCCACGTCACCGGAGTGGTTGAACTGCACGTAGTAGCCGGCGCGCAGGAACAGGACCAGCTGTTCGAGGCTGCCGGAGTTGTCGCCGCGGTACTGGCCGGCCGTGCTCCGGAACGCGTTCGCCACGGTCAGCATCTGGGTCTCGCGGAAGACATCGCGCGCGTTGCTGCCGGTGACCGGGAAGAGGCTGTTGACGCAGTCGGTGGAGGAGGCCTTCACGAAGGAGACGAGGGCTGTTCCGGTGCGGCTGCCGAAGTCCGCCGGGGTGCAGGAGGCCGCCTTGGCGTCCCGCTCGACTCTGTGCGTGCGGGTCGGTGTCGGCGCCTGGGGCGGAAGTTGGGCAGGGCTGAGGCGCCGGGGCCGGGTCGCGGGGCGCTCCGTGGCCGTGGTGGTCGCGCCGGTGGGCGACGGCGGGGGAACGGCCCTTCGGGCCGCGGCGGTGGCGATGCCGGTGTGCGGGCGGCTCGCCGCCATGGCCGTGCCGGGGTGGGGCCGGGGTACTGCCAGTGCCGGTGTGGACAGCAGGCCGGCCATGGTGACGCAGACGGCGGCGGCGCCCGCCGTGCGTCTGACGGTCCGACCGGACCCGCGCCCGGGCAGCGCGAAGCGATAGCGCATCTGGGATCCTCCACGAAGGGATGCGCCTCTGTGGGGTGTTGAGGCGTCGAGGCACTGTCTCAGCGGGCCACCGGCCCCAACAATGGTGTGTGACATAGCACATGACACACACCGCTCATAACATCGCGGTGCGCCTTCGCCGTGGCTCTACGCCCCGGCGACGCTCCAGGTCCGTGAGGCCCATGTCCGCAGGTGCGGAGCCTGGGCGACGAGATCGCGGTAGGCGGCCGTGGCGGACTGGAACACCGTCTCCACCACGTCGTCGGTGGCGCTCCCGGGCCGCCAGGCCAGCACATAACGGCACCACAGCGGAGATCCGACCAGGGGCTTCACGACGACGTGCGGGATGGGGCGCAGCGTCGGCTGCACGAGCGACACGCCGAGACCGTCGGCGATCATGCTCTGCAGCTGGGTCTGGTCGCCGAGGAACTCGTGCACGGTGACGGGGGCGAACCCGGCCGTCGCGCAGGCGTCGTAGAACACCCCGGGCCAGCCCGCGCCGTCGTCCGGGGTCACGAACCACTCGTCCTCGGCCAGATCGGCGAGCTGGACCTGGGCGCACTGCCGGAGCCGGTGCCGGGAGGGCAGGGCGACGAACGTCGGTTCGGTGACGATGCCCCGGTGCCGCACGGCGCTCGAGTGGCGCAGCTCCATGCCCGGGTAGTCGGCGGCGATGGCGATGTCCGCCGCGCCCTCCTCCAGCAGTTCCACGATCCGCGAGGAGGCGTAGACGCTGTTGACGGCGAGGGACAGTTCCGGCAGCCGGGTGCGGACGCGGGAAACCGTGCCGGAGAGCATGGGCGAGTTGGTCGCGGCCACGCGCAGCGTACGGCGGGGTCGCTCAGCCACCGGGCGGTGACCGATGGCGTCGGCCCGGGCCAGGACGTCGCGGGCCTGGGCGACCACCTCTGCGCCGTAGCGGGTCGGGCGAACCCCGCTCGCGCCGCGTTCGAAGAGCGGCTCGCCCAGGTGGCGCTCGATGCGCCGCAGTTGCGTACTGACGGCCGGCTGCGAGTACCCCAGCTGCGTGGCGGCGCGGCCCACACTGCCGGCGTCGGCGATCGCGCACAGTACCCGCAGGTGCCGAAGCTCCAGCTCCATCCGCCCACTCCCCGTCTCGTCCCACGGCCGGTCGGCCGAGAGCGCGCACCACTCGCGGAACCGGTGCTCACCGCCGCCGCCGGCCGTGGCCGCGACCGGCGGACCGAAGCGTTCCATTGTCCCCTCGCCCACACAAGTCACGGTCCAAGGTCCGCACCTGTCCGGTTTCCGTCCGCGTGTGGGTGGGCGGGCGCCTGTGGGCGGGTGCAGGGGGGATGTCTGGGTGCGGGGATGTGTGGGTGCGCGGAGGTGTGGCTTGCGGGGAGGCGTGAGTTGCCGGGTGCTGGGTGGACCGGTGGGGAGTGCGGGGTGGACCGGTGGGGGGCGCGGCTGCGCGGTCTGTCGGGCCCGGGTGCGCGGATACGGGGTGCGCCGGTGCGGAGAGTGCGGATGCGCAGTCCGTCGGCGGGGGGGCACGCGGATACGGGGTCCGCCGGTGCGGAGAGCACGGCCACGCGGTCCGCCGCCGGCGGTGCGCGGATACGGGGAGCCCCTCCGCCGGGGGCGCATGCGCAGTCCGTCGGCGGCGGGGGTGGGCAGCTGCGCGGTGCGCCGGCGGGTGCGCGGATGCGCAGTCCGTCGGCGGGGTGCGCGGGCTGCCGGGGGTGCATTGGTGGGCCGGTACACGGAGGTACACGGATGCGCCGGTGCGTGGGTACGCCGGGTGGCCGGAGGTGAGCGCGGGCGCCGGCTCGCCGCCAACCGACGTGGTACACCTCGGCGATGCCCCGGCAAGCCCACCCGCCTCTTCAGCAGCGGCCCCCGGCCGCCCTCCCTCAGGGTGGCCGGTGAGCCGGCTGGTGCCGTCAGTGGCGGGTCAGGATCTCCGCGACGCGGATGAAGCCGTCCGTGCCGTGGCCGAGGCCGATCACCCGGCGGGCCATGCCCTCCACCGCCCGCATCACGCCCGCGTCGATGCCGTGGGCCTCGGAGACGGCGACGACATGGGCCATGGTCGAGGCGGCCGAGGTGATGGGGTTGATCTCCCCGGAGTAGCTGCCGCTGTCGGCGTCCTCGGCGAACTTCGCGAAGAGCGGCGGCAGGATCGCGCCGATGCCCTGGGCGAACGGTGCCAGTTCCCGGGCGGTGACACCCTCGGCCCGGGCGATCGCCACGGCGTGCGCGTAGCCCGCCATCGCGGTCCAGAAGATGTCGAGCAGGGCGATGTCGAACGTGGCGGCACGCCCGATCTCCTCACCCAGGTGGGTGTGTGTTCCGCCCAGTGCCTCCAGTACGGACCGGTACTCCTCGTACAGGGCCCTGGGTCCGCTGTGCAGGAAGACGGCCTCCGGTGTGCCGATGCCGGGGGCCGGTGTCATGATCGCGCCGTCCAGGTAGCCGATGCCGTGCGCGGTCGCCCACTCCCCCGTGCCGCGGGCGCGGTCGGGGGTGTCGGCGGTCAGGTTGACGACCGTACGGCCCTTCAGCGCTCGGGCGACGGGGACGTGCCGCAGGACGGCGTCGGCGGCGTCGTAGTTCACCACGCAGAGGACGATCACGTCACCGGCGGCGACGGCTTCCTCGGCCGACCCGGCGCCGGCCGCCCCCTGCCCGATCAGCTCACTGTCCTTGCCGGGGGTGCGGTTCCAGACGGTGGTCCGCAGCCCCGCCCTCAGGAACGCGCCGGCGAGGGAGCGGCCCATCGGACCGAGACCGAGCACGGTGACGGCAGGAAGATTCGCCGGTGTGGACATGTTTCGACTCCCGTAGGTGTGAAGGAAGAGCGGCCGAACGGCCGGTGGAGAAACGAAGAGGTCGCCGATGACACGCAGCCGTGCCCAGGACCCCGAAGTCTGCGGAGTGACCGCCGCGATCGCCGTGATCGACGGCAAGTGGAAGACATCCCTGCTGTGGGTGCTGGAGTCCGGCGCGCACCGGCCCGGCGCACTGCGCCGCCGGCTGCCGGGGCTGAGCGAGAAGGTGCTGACTCAGGCGCTGCGGGAGATGGAGGAGGACGGCCTGGTGCACCGGGAGGTGCACGATGTGCTGCCGCCGAAGACCGTGTACTCACTGACCGACTTCGGCCGCGACCTCGCCGCTGCCCTGGGCCCCGTGTCCGACTGGGGCCACCGCCGCCTGGAACAGCTCCGCGAGCGCGAGGCGGCATCCTGAGCCACGCTCACTCCCACCTCCCGTCCCGTCTCGCCGCCGACAACCCCTGACCTCGTGGAACAGCCTCCCCCGGCCGACCGGTCACTGCCAAGTACCCACAAAAAAGTGGGTGTTCGACAGAATCCGGCCGCCCGGAGGGTGGGGCGAGGACCCGGTCGTGCACTGTCCCCATCAGTCCCTCCGCTCCAGCCTCCTCTTCTACAGCACACCCTCATTTGCCTAAATGCTTTAGGAAACTCCATAATCAGTTATGGCAGAGGGGAGGACACTTATGGTTCGCGCAGGCCTGACCACCGAGCGCCTGGTCCGTGCGGGTGCCGAGCTGGCGGACGAGGTCGGGTTCGACCAGGCCACGGTGTCGGCGCTGGCCCGGCGCTTCGACGTCAAGGCCGCGAGTCTGTACTCGCATCTGAGGAACTCCCAGGACCTCAAGGCGCGGATCGCGCTGCTCGCCCTGGAGGAACTGGCCGACCGCGCCGCCGACGCGCTCGCCGGGCGGGCCGGCAAGGACGCCCTCACCGCCTTCGCGAACGTCTACCGCGACTACGCCCGCGAGTACCCCGGCCGCTGGGCGGCGGCCCGCCACCCGCTGGACCCCGCGACGGCGGCAGCCAGCGCGGGCGGGCGGCACGCGCAGATGACCCGGGCGATCCTGCGCGGCTACGACCTGTCCGAGCCGGACGAGACCCACGCGGTCCGCCTCCTCGGCAGCGTCTTCCACGGTTACGTGAGCCTGGAGACGGCCGGCGGGTTCAGCCACAGCGCCCCCGACTCGCAGGAGTCGTGGACGCGGATCCTGGACGCCCTCGACGCTCTGCTGCGCAGCTGGCCCCGCTCCTGACGCCACCGACTCCCCTGACCCTGGGAACACAGGCCCACACCATGCACACCACTGCTCTCACCCCTGAGCTGATCCGCGGCGCCCTCGACCTGGAACGCACCGCCCACGGGCTGCTGCCGCACCGGCTGCCCGCCCGGGCCCGCGCCCAGTGCGCCGACCCGCAGCTGGCCCTCGCCGAATCCCAGCCCTCCGGCGTACGACTGGCCTTCCGCACCCGTGCGACAGCCGTGGAACTGGACACCCTGCCGACCAAGCGGGTCTTCGTGGGCGCACCGCCCCGCCCGGACGGCGTCTACGACCTGCTCGTGGACGGACGCCGGGCCGGCAGCGCCACCGTCACCGGCGGCAACACCCTCACGATCGACATGAGCACCGGTGCCGCCGAACACCGGCCCGGCCCGGTCGGCACCGTGCGCTTCACCGGTCTGTCCGACGCCGTCAAGGACGTGGAGATCTGGCTGCCGCACAACGAGACGACCGAGCTGGTCGCGCTGCGCACCGACGCACCCGTGGAGCCCGTACCGGACCGGGGCCTCAAGGTGTGGCTGCACCACGGCAGTTCGATCAGCCACGGCTCCGACGCGGCGAGCCCCACCACCACCTGGCCGGCGCGCGCCGCGTCCCTCGGCGGGGTGGAGCTGATCAACCTGGGGCTGGGCGGCAGCGCCCTGCTCGACCCGTTCACCGCTCGCGCGCTGCGCGACACCCCCGCCGACCTGATCAGCGTCAAGCTCGGCATCAACCTGGTCAACACCGATCTGATGCGGCTGCGCGCCTTCGGCCCCGCCGTGCACGGCTTCCTCGACACGGTCCGCGAGGGGCATCCCGGCATCCCGCTGCTCGTCGTCTCACCGATCCTGTGCCCCATCCACGAGGAGACTCCCGGCCCCAGCCTCCCGGACTTCGCCGCCCTGAGCGAGGGACGGCTCCGGTTTCGGGCCGCCGGGGACCCGGCGGACAAGGCGGCCGGGAAACTCACCCTGGGTGTCATCCGGGAAGAGCTGTCCCGGATCGTGCGCGACCGGGCGGCCGACGACCCGCGTCTCCACTACCTCGACGGCCGTGAGCTGTACGGCGAGGCCGACTTCGGCGAACTGCCGCTGCCCGACGACCTCCACCCGGACGCCGCCACGCACCTGCGGATCGGCGAACGGTTCGCGGCGCTGGCCTTCGCCGCGGGCGGCCCCTTCGCGGACCGCGCCGCCTGAGCCGTACCGGACGGCTCAGACCAGGTGGGCGAAGACCACCAGGTTCTCGGTGTAGTCCCGCACCGAGTGGTCGTAGTCGCCGGCGCAGGTGATCAGCCGGACCTCGGGGCGGGCCGCGTCGGCGTACACCCGTTTGCTGGGGAAGTCGTCCTTCGCGAAGGACTCGGCGCTGTCGACCACGAACTCCGCCGTGCGTCCGTCGGCGCGCTCCACGGAGAACCGGTCGCCGCGCTCGAGTGCGTCGAGGTCGGCGAAGACGGCGGCGGAGGTCGTCGTGTCGACATGCCCGGCGATGATCGAGGTGCCCTGCTCACCGGGCGAGGCACCCTTGGCGTACCAGCCGACGAGGTTGGTGTCGCCCGCCGGCGGCGGCTGGAGCTGGCCTGAGGGTCCGATCGACAGGGACGTGAACGGTGCGTCCACCGAGATCTTGGGGATGAGCAGGCGGGTCGGTGCGGAGCGGGGCAGCGCCGCCCCGCCGAGCTGGGGCGGGTCGGCGGCCTGTGCGGCGGCCTGTGCGGCGGCGCTCGCGCCCGAGGCACGGGACGCACCCGACGCGTCACCGGTCCCCTGGTGCCCGCCGAGCATGCTGACGGCGAGCACGGCGATCGCCACGCCCCACAGCGCCAGCCGCCCATCGCCGCCGGAGTTCGGCTCGTCCGGTGCCGGTTGGGCGGGGGTGGGGGAGGACGGGTCCGCTGCCATCGGACATCACCTCACTCGGGCACGGCAGCACGGGGATCAGGTCAGGGAGGGAGGGTGCCGGAACCGGCGTACCGGGCGGCTCGCAGGGGGCGCGGGCCGCCGGCCCCGGCGCACGCGCCGACGGCGCCCGCAGCCCCTGGAACGTGCCGCCCCGTCAGGACGCCGGCGCGGTGGCCTTCCTGCGGCGCAGCGCGTACATGCCCGTGGCGCCTACGGCGAGCACCGCCAGTCCGCCCGCGGTGACACCGGGACCGGCGAGCGCGCCGCCACCGGTGTGCATGCCGCCGTGCGGCTTCTCCTTCTCCTGGTCGTCGCCGCCCCACTCGTCCTTGCCGCTGCCGCTGCCGCCGCCGCTGTCGTGCCCCTTGTCCTTGCCGCTGCCGCCGCCGCTGTCGTGCCCCTTGTCCTTGTAGCTGTCGGGGTCGAACCGGCTGTCGTCACGACCCGAGTCGGACCCGGAGCCCCAGTCGTCGCCCCGCACGACCGTGGCGAGCGCTCCGCCACCCGTGTGCATTCCGCCGCGCGGCTCGTCGCGTCCGCCTTCGTCGTCGTGCTCCTTGCCGTAATCCTTGTCCTGGTCCCGGCCGGAGCCCTTGTCGTGGTCACCGCCGGAGTCTTGGTCCCGGCTGTAAGAGGAGTCGTCACGGCCTCCGTCGTCGCCGCCGTGGGAGGCGAACGCGACGCCCGGCGTGGCGATGGCGAGCGCAGCACTGGCGGCCGCCGTGGCCAGAAGCATGCGGGCAGAACGCATAGTGATGTCCTTCCGACGTGACCGGACAGCGGATACCTCATCAGCTGGATAGCCCGGCCCCGACATGAACCACCGTCAACGACGGCCCCGCCTCCCACCATTCGAGCCGCCCAGCCGGGGCACCGCACCACCCGTCTGCCCCAGTGAGCCCGCCCCGCGACCCCTCGTACGGGCGCATCGGCGTGTGCACCCCCTTGTTATGACTGCCGTCATAACGCAGGCTGGTGCCGACGGCGCGGCAGGCCGACGCGGTGGGAGGAAGCGGTGGCGGACCGGATGGCGCGGGCCCTGTGGGAGCGGTACGAGCCGGTGCACGATCTCGTGTACTTCGCACCGGAGGCCCACAGGGCGGCGGACACGCTCGGCATGCGGGGTTTCTGGATGGGGTACTTCGCGTTGCGGGCCGCGCCGCTCGGCGCTGTCCCCCCGTCCGTGGTGACCGCTTCTTTCTACGTCTTCCACCCCGCCCGGGTGGCCCGGGCGCTGCCGGACGCCTGGGGGTACGCGGCTCCGCCGCAGGTGCTGGCGGCCCGCCAGGACGCCATGGACGCGGCGATGACCCGCCTGTTCGGGCCGGACGTCGTCGGCTCCGCCGAGTTCGCCGAGGCCGCGGACCTCGCCTGGCGGGCCGCGGCGGCCGCGGACACCACGGGCCGGGTGCTGGCCGCCGCCAACCAGGCGGTGGAGCGCCCCGAGCGGCCCACCGCGCGCCTGTGGCAGGGCCTTACGACCCTGCGCGAGCACCGGGGGGACGGGCATGTCGCGGTGCTGGTGAGCCAAGGGCTCGGGCCGGTCGACGCCATGGTGCTCAAGGCGGCGGCCGGCGAGTCCGACGGGCCGTTTCTGCGGCAGACGCGGAAGTGGGAGCAGGCGGACTGGACGGCGGCCGAATCACGGCTGCGCGAGCGCGGCCGACTCGCGGCGGACGGGTCGCTCACCCCGGCCGGGGCGGCCCTGCGCGCGGAGGTGGAGGCGCTGACCGACGCGGCGGCCGAAGGCCCGTGGCACGCGCTCGGCGCCGACCGCACCGCACGCCTGGCCGAGCTGCTGGAGTCACTGGCCCGCGTCGTCGAGGGCGCGCAACTGCTGCCTCCGGGCAACCCCGTGGGACTGACCCGGGAACCCTCTCCCACCGTCCACTGAGGTCACCCCCCGCCACCCGGCACCCGGCACCCGGCACCCGGCACCCGACCGAGCCCAGCCGGAGGCCGCACCCCGCCGACCACCGAGGGCACCGCGTCCCGCCCGCCAACCGGCCGGGCCGCCCCGAGGACAGCTGCCACCGGCCGCTGAGGGCGCCACCCGGCAACCCGACCGAGCCCAGCCGGAGGCCGTTACCCGTCAGCTACTCAGGGCACCACGTCCCGCCCGGGCTGCCACGGGGGCTGTACGTCGGCCGCTGAGGACGTCACGTGGGGGCCGGGTCCCGTCGGCCGTCGGCGGCGTGGTGTCCGTCGGCGGCCCCGCCCGCGGTGGTGGGCCGGGGACGCCGCACGGAGAGGGGGCGCTGCGGGCTACCAGGTCACCGGCAGCCGCTCCGGGATGCGTTTCATGAAGCCCGTGCGCCAGACCAGTTGGCCGGGGGGCACGGCGAGTGTGAGCTCCGGCATCCGGTGGAGCAGGACCTCCAGGGCGATGCGGGCGTGGGTGCGGCCGAGTCCGGTCGCGGGGCAGTAGTGCGCGCCGCCCCCGAAGGAGAGGTGGTCGGCCGTGTTGTCTCGGTGCAGGTCGAAGCGGTGTGGGTCGGGGAACTTCGCCGGGTCGAGGTTGGCGCCCTCGACCAGCACCAGGACGAGTTCGCCCCGTCGCACCTCGGTGTCCCCGAGCCGGACGTCCTCCAGGGCGAGGCGGGGCAGGGCGTCCCCGATGGAGAGGTTGACCCGCAGCAGCTCCTCCACGCCCGGGCCGATCAGGTCGGGGCGGTCCCTGAGGAGGTCACGGGCGATGGGGTGGGTGAGCAGGTGGACCAGGGCCATGGTGAGGAAGCCCGAGGTGGAGATCACGCCGGCGCCGAACAGGGTGACGCCGACGGTGGCCAGCATCTCGTCGGTCAGGTGCGCGTAGTCGGGATCGTCGCGCAGGTCGGCGAGTTCACCCATCAGACCGTGCGTGGCAGGGTCGTCGAGCAGGGCCGTCATCCGCGTGAGGTCCCGGTCCCAGTTGATCCGGGCGCCGGTGATCGGGCAGGGCGCGTTCATGAAGGCGATGTCGAGGCCGCGCAGGAAGGCCGGGGCCTCGCTCTGCGGGATGCCGAGGATGCGGCAGTGCATGCCCGCCGAGTACGGCTCGCAGAACGCCCCGCGCAGGTCGGCCGTCGGACCGTCGGCGACCATCAGGTCCACCAGACGGTGGGCTTCCTCGCGCATCCACTCCATCAGGCCGGGCGCCTTGGGGGTGAGCGCCTTCATCACCGCGCGGCGCAGCCCGGCCCCGGTGATGTTGCCCATGTTGTTCACGACCTCGGGCGGGATCGTGAGCGCGTACTGCCGGGGCACCCCGGGGGCGGAGGTGTCCTTGAGGGAGAACCGGTCGTCCTTGAGCACCTGCTGGCACAGCTCGTACGACGACACCAGCCACGCCTCGTCGCCGGCTATGGTCCGGACGCGCCGCACGGGGGTGGCGGCGCGCAGTGCCTCGACCTCGGCGGGCACCCGGGTGCCGTCCCAGGAGAACGGGAAGTCGAGCAGGGGCGGGTGGTCGGCGCGGATGCCGGGGGCTGTGGTCATGCCATGGTTCCTTCCAGTGCGGCGGGGGTGACGACGGCGTGACCCTGGTTGCGGGAGGCACGCAGGCCGGCGCCACGCGAGTACAACAGCTCGGCCATCGGCAGAAGTTGGTGGTAGCAGTTGAGCGAGGAGGGCACCTTGAGGATCGCGGGGGTGTCCAGGAACAGCGGTGCCTCGGCACACACGTATTCCAGGCACACGGCCTGCTGCCGCTCGGTCGGCGTCTCGCCACGCGCCGAGAGGAAACGATTCACCAGGGCGTCGCAGACGGCCCGGAAGGCACCGTCGGACGCCAGTCGCGCCTTCAGCTGCCGGTGGATCTCCTGGTAGGCGGGGTTGGTGCGGAATTCCGACATCGGATGCCAGTCCAGCCGCAGGCCGTCCGGGTCGGCCGTCGACACCGCGTCACGGACCTTGGCGCGTACTCCGCGCAGGTTCTTCACGGCCTTGCGGCGGGCCTCGTCGGACGGATAGCCGGATGCCTCGTACATCTCGGCCACGTACAGGTCGGTGTAGATGAAGTCGACTCTCTCGAAGTGGTCCAGTCCCCAGCGGGCGAGGTCGTGCAGGCGTTGGGCGGAGAAGTAGCTGTTGCCCGGGGACACACCGATCACGGCGTGCGTGCCCTCGCCGAGGATGACCTCGCAGTGGGGGGTGTACGGCTGGACTTCGAAGACATCGGCCATCAGCACGGATGCTGTGGTCACGGGGGAAGATCCTCCGCCGCGCGCAAGTCCCTGCGGAGCCCTGTGCCCCCGGTGTAGCTACGCGGCGCCCTCACGCTAGTCGTACCGAATCAGCACGGGTAGTAACTACCGTTGTTTGGCTGGAACCAGTCGTAGCAACGGTCGAAGCACTCTGCGGTGGGCCTGCTTTGCGGTCGTACCCTGGGGCCGTGGTCAACCGAGACGAGGATCCAGGGCAGGTGGCGTCCCGGCTCACCGGACGCCCGGTCAGCGATGCCCGGACGGCGTCCGGGTCGCCCGCCGAAGTGACGCTGGGCGGCGGGACGCAGGTGATGGTCAAGCATGGCGACGCTCCCGGGGCCGTGCGCGCCGAGGTGGCCGGGCTGCGCTGGCTGGCCGCGGCGGAGGCGGTCCGGGTGCCTGCGGTGCTCGGCCATGACGAGCGCTGGATGGTGACCGAGCGGGTGACGACCGGACATCCCGGCCCCGAAGCGGCGTTGCGTTTCGGCCAGGCGCTGGCCGCGCTGCACGCGGCCGGGGCGCCTCACTTCGGGGCGCCACCGCCCGGCGGCCCCGAGGAGGCGTACATCGGCCTGGCCCCGATGCGCAATGCGCCGGGGGCCGAATGGCCCGGCTGGTACGCCGAGCACCGCGTACTGCCGTATGTGCGCGGTGCGGTCGACCGCGGCACGCTCCGCCCGGCCGAGACGGCCGTGTTCGAGCGGGTCTGCGAACGGCTGCCGGAGCTGGCGGGGCCCGCCGAGCGGCCCGCCCGGCTGCACGGGGACCTGTGGAACGGCAACGTGCTGTGGGGCGCCGACGGCGAGGTCCGGCTCATCGACCCGGCCGCGCACGGCGGGCACCGGGAGACCGACCTGGCCATGCTCCGGTTGTTCGGCTGCCCGCACCTGGACCGGGTGCTCGCCGGGTACGAGGAGGCGGCGTGCCTGGCCGACGGCTGGCGGGACCGGGTCGGGGTGCACCAGCTGTTCCCGCTGCTGGTGCACGCGGTGTTGTTCGGGCGGGGGTACGCGGAACAAGCCCTGGCGGCGGCGCGGGACGCCCTCGCGAGGTGACCCGGCGCCGGCCGCTCACCCACTCCCCCGCGGACCGAGGACTGTGATGTACGGCACTCCGTCACCGTCCGGGCGGCGGCGGTCTTCGCCCCCGGCAGCGCGCCGAGGAGCGCCGCATCCTGGGCGTCCTGGAACGCCGGGGACCCCTGAGCCGTCCTTTTGCGGGGCACCCCTTCCGGGTCACGGTCACGCAGTGTAAGGAAACCAATCACCCGTTCGATTCGTATAAGGACGTGAAAGCCGAATCAGGGAGAGACCATGCAACCGTTCACGCTCAACTACGCGCGGCCCGCAGTGCAGTTGGACGTCACCACTCCGTACGCGTACGACTCCGGACTGCAGTTGAACGTCCTCCCGGACGGACGGATCGCCGCCACCGACCACGCGACCTTGCGAGCACTGGGAACGACGACGTCGACCGCCGGTTCCAAGACGCACTTCGACGACTGAACAGCGGGCCCTGGAAGATGACCGTGCTCATCCTGACCAGTGAAGAGGACGTGACGGCGGACATGGTGGTCCTCCGGCTGGGCGAGGCCGGCGTGCCGGTCGTCCGGCTCGATCCCGCCGATCTCACCAACGGGGTGGCGCTGTCGGGTGAGTACGTGCGGGGCGCCTGCCGAGGGCATTTGTCCGTCGGCGGGCGCCTCGTGAGCATGGACGGCCTGCGCTCCATCTGGGTGCGCAGGCCCGGGAACGCGGCCGCCCGCGCGGCCCAGCCGTCCGCCTGGCTGACGGAGGAGTCGTCACAGGCGCTGTACGGCATGCTGCGCGCCACCGACGCGCACTGGATGAACCATCCGGACGCCGCCCGCCGCGCCCGCCACAAACCCTGGCAGCTGCACCTCGCCCAGCGCAGCGGCCTGCCGGTGCCCGCCACGCTGATCACGACGTTCCCGCAGGCGGCGCGGGAGTTCGCGGAGCGCTTCCCGGACCTGGTGGTCAAGCCGGTGTCCGGCGCGCACCCGCAGGAGCCGCCACGTGCGGTCCCGACCAGCCGGGTCGCACCGGACACCGATTTCGCGGCGGTGGCCTTCGGTCCGACGCTGCTGCAGCGGCGGGTCGCCAAGCGGGCCGACATCCGGCTCACCGTCGTCGGCGGCACGCTGCTGGCCGCGCGCAAGCCCGCCGCCCCGGACGCCCATCCGGACGACGTGGACGTCCGCTTCGCTCCTTCGGTCTCCCCCTGGCTGCCGGCGGACGTGCCCCCGCGGATCGCCGAGGGCGCGCTGCGCTACATGGGTGACGCCGAACTGGCCTACGGAGCCTTCGACTTCGTGGAGGACGCCGACGGGATCTGGTGGTTCCTGGAGTGCAACCAGTCCGGCCAGTTCGGGTTCGTCGAGATGGACACCGGGCAGCCGATCGCCGCCACCATCGCCAAGTGGCTGGCCGGGCACGGGGACATGGGCCGCACATGTGCGGAGGGCGGTCGGAGCGCAGCCTCATGAGGGTGCGGGGAACGGCTCGGAGAAAGGAACGCGACATGCGCATCGGACTGCTGGGAACGGGCCCGTGGGCCCGGACGGCGTACGCTCCCGCCCTCGCCGGGCACACCGGCGTGGAGTTCGCCGGAGTGTGGGGGCGCCGGCCGGAGGCGGCCACCGAACTGGCGGAGCGGTACGACGTCGCCGCCTATGCCGACGTGGACGCGCTGCTGGCCGACGTGGACGCCGTGGCGGTGGCCCTGCCGCCTTCCGCGCAGGCCGAGTTGGCGGTGCGCGCGGCGCGGGCGGGCCGCCATCTGCTGCTGGACAAGCCGTTGGCGGTGTCGGTCGCCGAGGGGCGGGCCGTCATGGAGGCGCTGGAGCGTGCCGGGGTGGCTTCGGTGGTCTTCTTCACCGCCCGCTTCCAGAAGGAGCCGGAGGCCTGGATCGAGGAGCAGGCCGCGGTGTCGGGCTGGTTCACGGCGCGGGCGCAGTGGCTGGGGGCGGTGTTCACGACCGACAGCCCGTTCGCGGCCTCCCCGTGGCGGCGCGAGAAGGGCGCGCTGTGGGACGTCGGCCCGCACGCCCTGTCCGTGCTGCTGCCGGTGCTCGGAGACGTACGGCAGGTCGTGGCGGCAGCGCACGGTCCGGCCGACACCGTCCATCTGGTCCTCGACCACGCCACCGGCGCGTCGAGCACCCTCACCCTGAGCCTGACGGCCCCGCCCGCTGCGGCCGGGGCCGATGTGGAACTCCGGGGCGAGGCCGGAGTGTCGTTCCTGCCGGGCAGCTCCGAGGGGGCGGTCCCCGCGCTCACCCGTGCCACCGACGCCCTGGTGACGGCCGCCCGCACAGGCCGCCCGCACGCCTGCGACGCCGCGTTCGGCCTGCGTGTCACCGAGATCCTGGCGACTGCGGAGGCGCGGTTGGCGGGCGGCACCGACGAGAGGCCCTAGGGGGCTCACCCGGCGGCGGCTTTCCGCTGGGACAAGCGCCGGGGCCCGTGCCCCGGCGCTCGATCCGCCGTCCGGTCGGCTCCGGAAGCCGGGGACGCAGAAGCGGGCGTGCACACACCGGCGATCAGCGCACCGGCAGCGTGTCACCCGGCGTCGGCAGCGCGGACGGCCCAGTAGTTGACGCGTTCCCGCACGACCGGGTAGCCCGCCTTGGTGAAGTGCGCGGCCATCGGGACGTTGCCCTGGTCCGTGGCGGCGGCGATGAACTCGGCGTCGTGTTCGGCCAGGAAGTGGGTGCACTCGGTGAGCAGGTCGTAGGCGTACCCGTGGCCGCGCTGCTCGGGCACGACGCCGATGAAGCCGATGCACGGTCCGGCGGGATTGCGGGCGGGGATGTGGATGCCGACCGGCTCGCCCCCGGGTGTGCGGGCGATCCGCCACCAGGTGCGCGGTGACGGCATCCAGTGGAAGACGTCGAGTTCCTCCTGTGCGGCCTGGTCCACTCCGCCCTGCGCGATGGCCCGGCGGGCGTGCGCGTCCAGGGTGACGGAGTGGATGCGGCGCAGCAGGTCGAAGAAGACGGCGTCGTCCGGTTCGGCGTGGAACACGAGGCGTCCGGGCCGCTCGGGCAGGCCGCGATCCGGGGTCCAGCGGTAGAGGAAGCGCTCCACCAGCGGTTCGTAGCCGGCTTTGCGCGCGGCGGCCGCGCCGGTGTGCGCGGCCGCCCGCAGCCGGGGGTCGTCGCGCCAGCCGGGCGGCAGGTCGAACTCCAGCTCGTCGGGGTGCCAGGGCGCGGTCCGCAGGAGTTCGGCTCCGGCTTCCTCCTCGCCCTCGGCGACGTCGAACCAGTTGATCACGAGTGGCTCGGTGTCCTCGGGCCTGCCCCACCAGGCGGCGCGGGCCACGGTACGGCCGTCGCGCAGGGCAATGCGCTGCCAGTCGGGGCGGAAGCGGGTCCGCCGGTGCTTCTCGCGGAAGCCCAGCGGGTCGGGCATGGTGTCGAAAAGGTGCGCACTGCTCTCGTCGAGCGTGCGGATGACCAGGGCGGTCACGGATCCTCCGGATGCGGTTCGCGTGTGCGCTCCCGGTCAGGCGTGGCACACCCGGGCGACGGGGAGGGGGGAGCGCGGGATGACAGTGGCCATGACACTCGCCTCCTTCCGTCGGTCTCGGGCGTGCGGGTCGGACGCTACCCGGGGCGCGGCTCGGGCGTCCACCGCTTTTTCCCGGCCCTTGCGTCCTGCCCGGCCGGGAGGAGGCCCGGTCCTGGTCGGCGGCGTAGCGTGGTGCTGTGGGATCGGTGCGCGGCTCGGCGTCAGGCGGGCGCCCGGAGGATCGCGGCTGGTTGCGGGGCGCGCCGCCGCCGTGGTGGATCCGGGTGCTGCCCGTGCTGCTGCTCGCGGCGGTGACCACGGCGTCGCTGGTCACTCCGCACGCGAGCGATCTCGGTTTCCTGCTGGGGGCGATTCCGCCGCTGGCGGTCCTGTCCTACGGCCCTTTGGCGACCGCGGCCCTCGGTGCGGGCGTCGTCGTGGTGCTGCATCTTCCCGCCACCCATCTGAACCGCCCTGGCAACACCGATCTGCTCACCATCGTGTTCGTGGCCGCGCTGAGTGTGGTCGTGTCCTATGTGCGCAGCCACCGGGACGCCCAGCTGACCACGGAGCGGGCGATCGGCGAGGCCGTGCAACGGGCCGTCATGCCGCCGCTGCCGGAGCGGGTGGGGAGCGTGGGGTGCGCGGGCTTCTACCGGGCCGCGCAGGACGGGACGCTGGTGGGCGGTGACTTCTTCGACGTGCGGCAGGGGCCGTACGGTGTGCGGGCGGTGATGGGCGACGTGCAGGGGCACGGGCTGTCGGCGGTCGCCACGGTGGTGTCGTTGCTGGGGGCCTTCCGGGAGGCGGCGCTGGATCACCCCGATCTGGAGTCGGTGGCGGCGCGGATGGACCGCAGGCTGGCCGTCGACTCGGCGGGCGTGCGGCACGCGGAGCTGTTCGCCACCGGGGTGCTGCTGGAGTTCCCCCCGGACACGGGTGCGGTGCGGGTGCTGGCCTGCGGGCACCCGGCGCCCGTGCTGCTGCGCGAGGGTGACGCCGTGGAGGTGACCGTCGCGCCCGGTCCGCCGCTTGGGCTGGGGCTGGTGGGCGTCGATCCGCCGAAGGAGGTCACCGTGGCGCTCGGTCCGGGCGACCGGCTGTTCCTGGCGTCCGACGGCGTGTGGGAGGCCAGGGACGCCACCGACGCGTTCTATCCGCTGACGGAGCGGCTGGCCGTCCTGACCGGCACGGGCTCCGCCGAGCTGCCCGGTGTGGTGTGGGCGGACCTGCTACGGCTGCGCTACGAGGTCCGGGACGACGCCACCATGCTGGTGCTGGCGCCCGAGCCACCGGCCACCTGACCTGGCGGAACTCACCGGGGCTCACGCTCTCACGGGGTCGGCCCGGGTCGGCCCGCCTCCCGGTCGGCCCGCGTCGGCCCGCGTCAGCCCACGTCCCACAGGAAGCGGTGGGTGTGGATGCCGAAGTACGGGAAGGACCGGATCTCGCGGACGCCCTCGAGGGGGCGCACCGCGTCGTTGACGAAGTCCAGCAGGGCCTTCGGGCCGGCGGCCACCACCTCGGCGAACAGGTCGAACCCGCCCGAGGTCAGCACCGAGTAGACGACCTCGGGGCGTTCGGCGAGGGCGTCGGCGACGACCCGGGGATCGCCGTCCACGCCGATGCCGAGCAGGGCCATGGCCTGCCCGCTCATGGCCATCGGGTCGGTGACGCCGACCACCTGGACCGCCTTGGAGTCCAGCAGGCGTTGCAGTCGGTGCCGGGCCGCCGAGGCGGACAGGCCGACCTTCGGGCCGAGGTCGGCGTAGGCGATGCGGCCGTCGGCCTGCAGTTCGCGCAGGATGGCTCGGTCGATCTCGTCCACGGTTCTCCTTTCTGGTGTCTTCTGCCGGCTGCGCGCCTCAGCCGGTCAGTTCGGCGAGAGCGGCGGCGAAGACCTCGGTGTGGGTGTCGACGTCCTGCTCGGTGGTGTCGGGGCACATGAGCGCCATGTTGTGGAACGGGGTCAGCAGGATCCCCCGGTTGGCGAGGTAGAGGTGGAGGAAGTCCTCCAGCTCCTCGTCGGAGGCCGCCGCGGACTCGGTGCCGGTGCGCGGCGCCGGGGAGGTGAAGCGGTACTCGGTACGGGCGCCGAGCCTGCTGACGGACCAGGGCAGCCCATGCGCCTCGATACCGGCCCGGACCCCCGCCTCGAAGCGCTCGGACAGCTTGGTCATCCTGGCGAACGCGTCGTCGGTGAGGACGTGCTCCAGCGTGGCCCGGGTCGCGGCGACCGACAGGGCGTTGCCGGCCAGGGTGCCGCCGACGCCGCCCATGTCGACCAGGTCGAGGTCGGTACGGGCCAGCAGCTGCTCGGCCAGCTCGGCGGAGAGCCCGTAGGCGCCGGCCGGGATGCCGCCGCCGATCGCCTTGCCGATGGTCAGCAGGTCGGGTTCGAGGTCCCACCCGGCCGTGCAGCCGCCGGGCCCGGCGGAGAAGGTGTGGGTCTCGTCGTTGATGAGCAGGGTGCCGTACCGCCTGGTCAGCTCACGGACGCCGGCGAGGTAACCGGGCTCCGGCAGCACGATGCCGATGTTGGTGAGGGCGGGCTCCATGAGGACGGCGGCGACGTCACCGTGGGCCAGCTCGCGCTCCAGTCCGGCGAGGTCGTTGAACTCGGCGACCCGGCTGGTCAGCGTCACGTCACAGGGTGCGCCGACATTGCCGGGGCGTGCGGCGCCCGCGCCCCCCGGACCGACGACGATCAGCGACTCGTCCACGCTGCCGTGGTAGCAGTAACTGTTCACCAGGATCTTCGGGCGGCCGGTGACGGCCCGGGCCAGCCGGATCGCCCAGCGGTTGGCGTCGGTCGCGGTGAGCGAGAAGCTCCAGCGGGCCAGGCCGAAACGGCGGGTCAGCTCGGCGCCGACCCATTCGGCGTCTTCCGTGGGCAGCATGGCGGTGGCCCCGCCGAGTTCGGCGTAGCGCCACCGCACCGCCTCGGTGACGGGGCCCGGCGAGTGACCTGCCATCGCACCCGTGTCGCCGAGGCAGAAGTCGATGTACTCGTGGCCGTCCACGTCCGTGACCCGGGCACCGCGGGCACCGGCCAGATAGCGGGGGAAGGCACCGGCCGTCTTGTTCATCCAGGTCATCGGGACCCGGCCGAAGAGGTGGTCGGCCCGCGCGTAGGCCGCCCTGGAGCGTGGGTTGCGGTGTTCGGCCTCGGCACCCTCGCGGGCCAGGAGGGCGTGCAGACGGGTGCGGTCCATGGAGTACCTCGCTGCCGACGGTGACGAATACCGTGACGCTACGACCGAAACAGCTACTCATTCAAGACGGAGCGCGGGAATCGATTGCCTGGACGATGGAATCAATCGCTGGAACGGTGTGCGGCGACCGGACGGGTGACGCACCCCTCTCCCGCAACTGACGAACCAGCAAGCGGAGTTCGAACGCCCTGCCTCAAACGCCAGGCCGCGCCACCCCTTCCGCCAGGTAGAAGTATCTACCAGCATGCATATGCCGGGTTGGGGTGCAGTCGCACGAAGTGCCCGGTGTAGCCGACACCCGGAGCAGTGCATGACGAACACGATGTGGATGCGGGGCGTGGAATGGCTGGCCGCGGCGGCGGCCGACCCGCGCGCCTGCAAACGGGAGTGGGACCACGGGGAGGGCATCGCGCTGCTGGAGGCGGGCCGCTTCTGGGACATGCTCAGCGTTCCCGACCGGCTGGGACTGCTCGCCCTGGACCTGCTGTGGCGGCCCTCGCTGCCGGTACCGGGCCCGACCCTGGTGGACACCGCGGCGGGCCGGGTGGGTTTCTTCCTGCCACCGGATCCGTCCGGTGGCTGGGTGGGTGCCGGGCTGCGGTACGCCGGCAGGGGGTCGTGGGTCGCCGCACCGCCGCCGTACCGGCCCGCCCGCTCCCTGGAGTGGCTCGTGCCGCCCGACGGCACCGGCGCGCTGCACTCGCCCGGCACCCTCGAGGAAGCGCTGCGGCAGGCCAACGGCGCCCTGGCCGTCCTGGCGCCGCTGTGCGGGCGGTAGCCGGTCAGATGTGCTCGGGCTCGGCTCGGGCACACAGGCCGAGCCCGGGGAAGGGGGCCCACCGCAGGTCCGGTCGGCGGGGACGGTCCGTCCCCGCGCCCGCCGCTCCGCGACGAGCCGGGCGTGGGCCGGCTCCCGGCTCCGCTCCCCCGACGCGGCTGATCCCCCCGACGCGGCTGATCCCCCCGACGACCCCGATCCACCCGACGAGCCTGATCCAGGCGGTCGGTCCGGTCCGAGCGGTTCGTGCCGGGGCAACGCTCGTGACTCATCGCCGGCACGCACCGGCACCCCGGCTCACCGGGTCGAGTGAGGCGATCGCCCGGACGGCGCGTTCCGCCCGTCGGACACGCATCCCGCCGGCCCGTTCCGCCCGTCGGACACGCATCCCGCCGGCCCGTTCCGGCCGCCGGTTCCACCTGCCGGTCCAGCCCCTCGGCCCGGCGGGCGCGCCAAGTCGGGCGCTCCTATGCTGGGGAGGTCCGGCTCCGGCGTCCCGCTCATCGCACGGCCTCGTCTCACGTGCTTGGAGTCAGCCCATGTCGCATCCATCCGCACGCCTGCGCAGGGGGGCCCTGGTCGCCGTGACGGCGGGAACGCTGCTCGTGCCGCTCGCCGCAGGGGCCGTCCCGGCCTCCGTCCCCGCCGCGTTCGCCGTCGAGTCACCCAGCCCTTCTCCCTCGGAGCCGGACGGCCGCGCCCTCACCCCAGACGTGGCACGCCAACTCGACGCATCGGTACAGCGCGTGATGCGCGAGGCGAACGTGCCCGGGGTGACCGTCGGCATCTGGACGCCGGGGCAGCGGAGTTACGTCCGCTCGTTCGGCGTCGCCGACAAGGCGAGCGGCCGGAAGATGGCACCGGACCTGCACATGCGCATCGGCAGCGAGACCAAGACGTTCACCGTGACCGCGCTGCTGCAGCTGGTGGACCGGGGAAAGGTCGGCCTGGACGATCCGATCGGCAAGTACATCGACGGCGTGCCGAACGGCGACCGGATCACGCTGCGCGAGCTGGCCGG
Organism: Streptomyces sp. NPDC045022; assembly: GCF_056432605.1. Taxonomy (NCBI): domain Bacteria; kingdom Bacillati; phylum Actinomycetota; class Actinomycetes; order Kitasatosporales; family Streptomycetaceae; genus Streptomyces; species Streptomyces sp. NPDC045022. Next base: position 24,161 of record NZ_JBWKIR010000012.1, on the reverse strand, counting down.
CATGCGCAGCGGGCTGTTCAACTACTCCGAGGACCCGGACTTCTTCAAGGCCCTGACATCCGATCCCCAACGCCCCTTCACGCCACAGCACTTGCTCGACTACGCCTTCAAGCATCCGGTGCTCTTCGAGCCGGGGCAGAAGTTCTTCTACTCCAACACGAACCTGATCCTGCTCGGCCTGCTGGTGGAGAAGGAGAGCGGTCAGCACCTCGGGGACTACATCCAGCAGCACGTCCTCGATCCGGCCGGCATGAAGGACACGTTCTTCCCGACGGGCGGCCAGTTCCCCACGCCGCACGCTCAGGGCTACACCGACCAGACGGCGAACGGGAAGATCGCCGAGACGGCCGGGTGGAACCCGTCCTGGGGCTGGGCGGCCGGAGCGATGAACTCCACACTGGACGACCTGCACACCTGGGCACGCACCGTGGCCACCGGTGAATTCCCCGACGGGAAGCGGATGGTGAGCGCCGCGGCACAGAAGCAGCGGCTCATCACCCCGGCGACGCCGATCCCGGGCGCCGGGTACGGGCTGGGCATCTTCGACGTACAGGAGTGGATCGGCCACAACGGCTCCCTGCCGGGCTACGAGACCCTGACCGTCTACCTCCCGGTGACGCGGACCACCCTCGTGGTGCTCCTCAACACCGACATCGACCACGACGACGCGGAACCCAGCACTCTGTTCGGCCAAGCGATCACGCAGATCGTCACCCCGCGCCACGTCTTCAACCTGCCGGCCGAACCGGCGGCCAGGTGAGGTGACATCACGGCCGGTCCACCACCGACCGGCCCTCAGCGGAGCCGGATCGGAGCGCGGGGCCGCGACCGGTCCCCCGTGCCGGTCGTGCCCCGCGGACTGCCGAAGGTACGCGCCGTGCCGGGCCCGGGGTAGCGCAGCGGTGCCCGGGGCGGCCCGCGCGGCACTCACCGGTGCACAGTTGAGTCCGGTTGGTCCGGGTTGCGCGGACCGAGTCGGGGTGCGGCCAGCTCGCCGGTGATCAGCTGGGCGAGGGCGACCTCGTACAGGTCGGTGCCACCGGTCAGCAGCCGGCGTTCCAGGACGGGTTCGGCGGCCCTGACGTGTTCTCGTACGGTCTGGGCGTGCACGCCGCGTGCCTGCGCGGCCCGTTCGGCGTTCGCGTCGGCGGCGAGCCAGGCGCGCAGGGTGCCGCGCAGGTCCCGGCCGTCCCCGTCGAGGCGGCCGAGGAGGCCCTCGGCCCAGGAGCGGAGCGCGCGCGTGTCCAGCAGGTCCGCGAGCCGGGCCGGGGCCGGCGGGTGGGGTTCGGTGCCGTCGGGGGTCAGGCCGTGCGCCGCCTCCGTGTTGAGCGCGAACTGGACGACGGCACGGACGGCCAGCGCGGAGAGGTCGGCGTCGATGAGGGACGCGAGCCGGTCCATGCGGGCGCGGACGGTGTTGCGGCTGACGCCGAGCACCTTGGCCGCGTTCACGGCGGTGAACTCCAGGCCCAGCCGGGTGGTGGCGAGCAGTTCGGCGCGCACGTGGTGCGGCAGCCGGTCGAGCGGGCGCAGCACCGCGGCGGACCAGGTCCGCAGGGCGGCCGGGTCCATGAGCCGCTCCGGACGGGTGCGTTCGGCGTAGACGGCGGACCGGTCCGGCCGGAAGCGGGCCACGGCGAGGGCGGTGACGGCCTGTGCGTAGGCGGTGGCGGTCAGGGCGAGGCGCTGCCTGGAGCTGCCGCCGAGGAAGGTGCCCGGCCGGCCGGCGACGAGGGACCGCAGCCGCTCCCCCACCTCGGCCGAGGGGCCGACGACGATGACGTGCTGGTCCATCGCGGGACAGCGCACGACGAGCGCCAGGTTGTCGGTGGCGTCCGCGCACGCGTCGGCGAGCCGGTCACGGTCGGCGGTGTGGCACTCGACGACGTACACACGGGCGGTGTCCTCCTCCAGCAGCCCGGGCCACAGTCCGGCGGCGACCCGGCGGGCGGAGACGGTGTCCTCCACCATGAGCAGCTGCAGGATCGCCACCCGCAGGTCGGCCGTGACCCGCCGCAGCCGGTGCCCGGTGGCGGCCAGCTCCCTTTCCCTGAGGAGCAGTTCCAGCACTCCGGCGGTGTGGCCGAGGAGGTCGGCGGTGGGCCGGTCGAAGGGGGCGGTACGGGCCACGGCCAGGACGGCTCCCGCGGCCGGGCCCGGCTGGGGATGCCGTATCCCGACCAGGCGCACATGTCGTGCGCCGTCCTCCAGGGCCGCGGCGGAGACCCGGCCGGCGGCGACGTCGGCGACCACGGCGGTGTCGAGCGGTATCCGCTCCCCGGCGAGCAGACTGCCGCTCGCGTCCTGGAGACACACCGACGCTGAGGCGGTCCGGGCGAGCCAGGCGACGAGCCGGCCGAGGTCGCGTCCGGCGGGCCGCAGCTGGCCGAGCAACTCCTGCGCCCAGTCGGCGTCGCCGCCGTGGCGTTGCTGGGACGCCGGGCGTCCGTCCGTTCGGCCGGGCACGTGCCTTTCTCCTCGTCTCCGCGTCGACCTGGGGCACTCCCCGGAACGCTACCCGACTCAGCGCGCCCCGACGCCCTGGCCGGCCGGGCATGGCTCCGCCGGCGGCCCGGGGGGATGGGCCGCCGGCGGAGACGCCGCGCCCGGAGCGGGGGGGGATGGCCCCGGGCGGCTCAGAGAGCTGATGCCCGGGAATCGAGGCGGTACACACCGGAACAACACACGAGCCGAGGGACGGCGAGGACGGATGGATCAGGCGCGTACGGCCCGTCGCCGGGCCTGCGCGCACCATGCCCGGCGACGGCATAAGCTCGGCGGATGGCGAAGTACTTCGACGTGCACCCCGAGAACCCGCAGCCGCGCAGCATCGCCCAGGTCGCCGACGCGGTGCGCTCGGGGGCACTCATCGCGTACCCGACCGACTCCTGTTACGCCCTGGGCTGCCGCCTGGGCAGCCGGGACGGCATGGACCGGATCCGTTCGATCCGCCGTCTCGACGACCGGCACCACTTCACGCTGATGTGCCGGGACTTCGCGCAGCTCGGCCAGTTCGTGCGGGTGGACAACGACGTGTTCCGGGCGGTGAAGGCCTCCACGCCCGGCAGCTACACCTTCATCCTCCCGGCCACCCGCGAGGTGCCGCGCAAGCTGCTGCACCCGAAGAAGAAGACCGTGGGTGTGCGGATCCCCGACCACGTGGTGACCCAGTCGCTGCTGGCGGAGCTGGGCGAGCCGCTGTTGTCCAGCACGCTGCTGCTGCCGGACGAGGAGGAGCCGCTGACCCAGGGCTGGGAGATCAAGGACCGGCTCGACCACGTGGTGGACGCGGTCGTCGACTCCGGCGAGTGCGGTACCGAGCCGACGACGGTGGTGGACTTCTCCGGCGGCGAGCCGGAGATCGTCCGGCGGGGTGCGGGAGACATCAGCCGCTTCGAGTGAGGACACGGCACGGGACGACGCGGCACACCGGGCGCGGCGATCGGGATCTTGCGTGACAGCATGAGCCGTAGCCGCGGCGTCGGGCATTTCCCGACCCATTCCCCGAGGGAGGGCCTTCCACCATGTCGGATGTACAGGGATCAGTCATCGACATCCCCACCGAGGACGGCGTCGCCGATGCGTATCTCGCCCACCCCGCCGACGGGCGTCCTCGTCCGGCCGTGCTGTTCTACCAGGATGCCTACGGCCTGCGCCCGCAGCTGAGGTCGATGGCCGACCGGCTGGCCGGCGCCGGATACACGGTGCTGGTGCCGAACGTGTTCTACCGCCTCGGCCGGTCCCCGGTCGTGGACCTGCCCGAGTTCATCGACCCGGCCGCGGACCCGGGCATCTGGGCACGGCTCGGCCCGATCGTGTCCTCGCTGACGCCGGACCTGGTCGAGCGGGACGCGGGCGCCTGGCTGGGCCGGCTGGCCGACAGCCCGTTCGTGGCCGCGGGCCCGGTGGCGCTGACCGGCTACTGCATGGGCGCCCGGCTCGTCCTGTGGACGGCGGCCGCCCACCCGGACCGGGTCGCGGCGGCGGCCGGGTTCCACGGCGGGCGTCTCGCCACCGACGATCCGGGCAGCCCGCACCTGGGAGCCCCGGACATCACCGCGGAGCTGTACTTCGGGCACGCCGACGACGATCCGTCGCTGCCCCCGGAGCAGATCGCGCGGTTCGAGGAGGCCCTGTCCGCCGCCGGGGTACGGCACACCTGCGAGGTCTACCCGGGCGCCTCCCACGGCTATACGCAGGCGGACACGCCCGCCTACCACCGCGAAGCCGACGAGCGGCACTGGTCGGCGCTGCTCGACCTGCTCGAGCGGACCTTCTGACACCGACTCGAACGGACCCTCCCCGACACCGGCTCGGCACACGGCCGGACACCGGCTCCCGGCGCCCGCCGCAGGGTGGGCGCCGGACCGATCCCGTCCCAGTTATTGACATGGCCGCATCCCCACACGAGCCTGAGAGCGCTCTCAAAACAGGTACGGACCAATTCCGTACGACCCCGACCCCACACGGAGGTGGAGAGTGCCTCACAGGTTCACACGTCCCGCGCTGCCCCTGGCGGCCGCGGCGGCCCTGGTCGGCGGACTGCTCGCGCTCGGCGCGACGGACCGCGCCGATGCCGCCGTGCCGGACACCATCCCGCTGAAGATCACCAACAACTCCGGCCGTTCCGACCCCGTCTACGTCTACGACCTCGGCACCCAGCTGTCCTCGGGCCGGCAGGGCTGGGCCGACGCGAACGGCGCCTTCCACGCCTGGCCGGCGGGCGGCAATCCCCCGACTCCCGCCCCGGACGCGGCGATTTCGGGACCGGCCGCCGGACAGTCGAAGACGATCCGCATACCGAAGTTCTCCGGCCGGATCTACTTCTCCTACGGCCGCAAACTCGACTTCAGGCTGACCACCGGCGGGCTGGTCCAGCCGGCCGTGCAGAATCCCTCGGACCCCAACCGGGACATCCTGTTCAACTGGTCGGAGTACACGCTCAACGACTCCGGGCTGTGGCTCAACAGCACCCAGGTGGACATGTTCTCGGCGCCGTACGCGGTCGGGGTACAGCGGGCCGACGGCACCGTCGGCACCACCGGGCACCTCAAGTCCGGTGGCTACACCGGCTTCTTCAACGCCCTGCGCGGACAGCCGGGCGGCTGGGCCAACCTGATCCAGACGCGTTCCGACGGCACCGTGCTGCGCGCCCTGTCCCCGCTGTACGGCGTGGAGACCGGGGCCCTTCCGGCGAACGTGATGGACGACTACGTCAACCGGGTCTGGCAGAAGTACTCGACGTCGACGCTGACCGTCACGCCGTTCACCGACCAGCCGAACACCAAGTACTACGGCCGGGTCTCGGGCGGCGTCATGAACTTCACCAACTCCTCCGGCGCGGTCGTCACCAGCTTCCAGAAGCCGGACGCCTCCAGCATCTTCGGCTGTCACAAGCTGCTGGACGCGCCGAACGACAACGTGCGCGGCCCCATCTCCCGTACGCTGTGCGCCGGTTTCAACCGCTCGACGCTGCTGTCCAACGCCAACCAGCCGGACACCTCGTCGGCGGGCTTCTACCAGGACACGGTGACCAACCACTACGCCCGTAAGGTGCACGCGCAGATGGCCGACGGGAAGGCCTACGCGTTCGCCTTCGACGACGTCGGCAACCAGGAGTCGCTGGTCCACGACGGCAGCCCGCAGCAGGCCTATTTGACGCTGGATCCGCTGAGTTGACATGGCAACGGTCCCGCACCCGGACAGCAGGGTGCGGGACCGCGGCCGTACGGATCAGCCAGTCGTCAGGGCGGTGTCGTCCACGACGAAGCTGGTCTGCAGCGAGGAGTCCTCCACGCCGTTGAACTTCAGCGTGACCGTCGAGCCCGCCAGCGAGGACAGGTCGAAGGACTTCTGGCTGTAGCCGGAGGCCGCGTTGACGTTCGAGTAGGTCGCCAGGGTCTTCGAACCGGCGGTCACCGTCAGCTTGTCGTACTGGGTGCTGCCGGTCTCCGCGGTGTCGATGTGCAGGTAGAAGGTCAGGGTCGCCTTGCAGCCCGCGGGGATCGTCACCGACTGGGACAGCGAGTCGGTGTGCGAGGAGCCGTACCCGTTCAGCCAGGCCTTGTAGGAGCCGCCGTGGGCCGCCTCACCGCTGTCGGTGGTGATGACGCCGCTGGTCGCGGTCCAGCCGGTGCTGCCGGACTCGAAGCCGGGGTTGCTCAGCAACTGGGCCGAGGTGCACCCGCCGCCTCCGCCGGTGCTGACCGTCCAGGTGAAGGTCGCGGTGCCGGTCGCGCCGGTGGAGTCGGTCACCGTGACGGTGGTGCTGTAGGTGCCCGCCGCGGTGGGCGTGCCGGTGATCAGGCCGGTCGAGCCGCTGATCGACAGGCCCGACGGCAGACCGGAGGCGCTGTACGTGAGCGCACCGCTGTTGGTGCTGCTCGCCTTGATCTGCAGGCTCACGGCCGTGCCGACGGTCGAGGACTGGTTGCCCGGGCTGGTGACCGTCACCCCGCTGCTCGGCGGGTTGATGTGGCTGCCCACGTTGATGCCGGCGAAGGCGTTGCCCACCCCGGCGTACTGCGTGGAGTTGGTGCCGTAGAGGGCGGTGGCCGCGTTGAGGGCGGCGGTGCGGGCGCCCGCGTAGTCCGTGCTGGACGTCATGTACGTCGTCAGCGCCTTGTACCAGATCTGCAGGGCCGCGGCCCGGCCGATGCCGGTGACGGCGACGCCGTCGGAGGTCGGGCTGTTGTAGGTCACGCCGTTGATGACCTTGCTGCCGCTGCCCTCGGACAGCAGGTAGAACATGTGGTTCGCCGGGCCCGAGGAGTAGTGCACGTCGAGGTTGCCGACCCCGGAGTACCAGCTGTCGGCGGAGCCGCCGTCCTTGCTGGGCTTGTCCATGTAACGCAGCGGCGAGCCGTCGCCGTTGATGTCGATCTTCTCGCCGATGAGGTAGTCGCCGACGTCCTTGGAGTTGTTGGCGTAGAACTCCACACCCGTGCCGAAGATGTCGGAGGTGGCCTCGTTCAGACCGCCCGACTCGCCGCTGTAGTCGAGGCCGGCGGTGTTGGAGGTGACGCCGTGGCTCATCTCGTGGCCGGCCACGTCCAGCGAGGTCAGGGCGTGGGTGTTCGACGTGCCGTCGCCGTAGGTCATGCAGAAGCAGCTGTCGTCCCAGAAGGCGTTGACGTACGCACTGCTGTAGTGGACGCGGCTGTAGGCGGCGACGCCGTCGTTGCGGATGCCGCTGCGCCCGAAGGTGTTCTTGTAGAAGTCCCAGGTCTCCTGCGCGCCGTAGGCGGCGTCGGCGCCGGCGGTCTGGGTGTTGGTGCCGGTGCCGTCACCCCAGACGTCGTCGGCGTCGGTCAGCAGGGTGCCGGTGCCGGACGTGCCCTTGTTGAGGTTGTAGGTCTTGTGACCGCCGCGCGTGGTGTCGTAGAGCTGGTACGTCGACCCCGACAGCGTGGTGTTCAGGGTGACGGCACCGCTGTACTGGGTGTTGCCGGTGCCGGTCTGGACGGCCTGGTACCGGTGCAGTTCCTTGCCGGTGGTGGCGTCGGTGATGACGTGCAGGCGGCTGGGCGTGCCGTCGTCCTGGAAGCCGCCGATCACCGTCTCCCAGGCGAGCCTCGGGGTGCCGGTGCCGGCCCAGATCACCTTGCGGGCGCTGTCGGCGGCGGGCTTCTTGGCGTCGAGGGCCTTGGCGGCCTTGAGGGCCTTGGTCTCGGCGGCCGACTTGGTGAAGGCCGCGGTGGTGGAGGCGACCTTGATCCGGTGCTTGTTGTTGTACGTGGTGCTCACGGTTCCCGCGGCCAGCGAGGCGGGCGGGGTGTGCACGACGAGGTCGCCGCCGAGGACGGGGAGGCCGGCGTATGTGCGCTCGTACCGCGTGTGCACGGTGCCGTCGTTGTCCTTGACGACATCCTTGACGACCAGCTTCTCCTTCGCGCCGAGCCCGAGGGTGCGGGCGGTCGCGGCGGTCTTCTGCCGGGCGCTCTTGATCAGCGCCTGGTGCTGGGCCGGGCTGAGCTTGGCCTCCAGGCCGCCGGTGCGCACCGGGCCGGGGTGGGGCGCGGCCGGCGTGGCGGTCGCGGGGACCGCCTGCATGCCGACGGCGAGGAAGGCCGCGGTGGAGACCAGGGCGGCTCCGACCGTGGCCCGCTTGTGACCTCTGTGGGGAAGGGGTCTGTGGGGAGAGCGTCTCACTCGTACTCCTCATGCTGCGGCCGCTGGGTGGCGGCCGGTTTCCGACCGGGCAGACGGGTCTGCTGCCCGGGCGAGCTGAGCTGTGCGGGGCCGTGATCCGTGCGCACACCAGTGAGGTGCGATGTGCGGGGGAAGAATTCCAGCTTTGACTCGGCCATGTCAGTCCCGACGAGGTCATTCGAGGGTTTTCCCTATGCCGGTGGGTGCGGGCGGGCCGGCCCGGACGCCGCTGTTCCGCGCCTGCGTGGTGTGCGAGCGGCCGGAGACCGGGAGTTCGGACAGCGGGCCGTCACGGCCGTCCGGACCCGGGTGCGGAATGGCGAGTAACCGCCCACCCGGTTCCGGGATCGCGAGCAACCGCCCACCCTTCGCGGTCCGCGCCGGAGAGCGGACCCCGCGGAACAGGACGGCGTGGCCGTCGTCTGGACGGCCGGGGGCCTCGCAGCGCGACGGACCTCGCCACTCGATCACCGGGCCGGCGAAGGCGAGTTCCGCAGATCCGCTCCGTTTGCGGAAGGGCCGCTCCCTTCGGAGGGCCAGGGCGCGGTCAGCTCGACCGCGGGAAGGTCCGTGACAGGCTGGGGTGTTGGGGTGCGCGGGCCCCGCATCCCGTTCCTGAACGGCACGTTGTTACGGTGCACCGCGTGTCTGACTCCTCACGCGATACCGCACAGGGCGCCGGCTGGGGCGCCGCCGAACGCGGTGCCTACCAGCAGCTGATGCCGGACCACGTCGAGAAGCTGTCGTGGCTGAATCCGAGGATCTTGTGGGCAGCCCGCAACGGCGTGCTGGCGTCCTGGTTCGGTGATCCCACCGGCCGTACCCGCAGCCGTTGGGTCGCGCGGCGGGAGGCGGCCGGGGCACCCGCCGACAAGGTGGTCCGGCGAGAGGTTCCGGACCGGTTCTCCTTCATGGTCATCGGGGACACCGGAGAGGGTGACGCCTCCCAGTACGCCGCCGTGCCGGGGTTTTTGAAGACCGGTCAGGACACCGAGTTCGCGGTCATCGCGAGCGACGTCGTCTATCCGGTGGGCGCCGCCGACGACTACGGCGACAAGTTCTTCCGGCCGTACCAGGACTATCCGGCGCCGATATACGCGATACCGGGCAACCACGACTGGTACGAGGACCTCGGCGCCTTCATGCGCGTCTTCTGCGCCGGCACCCCGCCGCTCGAGCCCGAGCCCCGCCCCCGCGCGCTCACCCCCGCCTGGTGGCGCGCCCTGCTGTGGCACCGGCCGGGCCCCGTTGACGAGCAACGCCTCGCGGCGGCACGGAAGTTGCGGTCGGCCCCGGCTCAACAGGCCGAACAGCCCGGTCCGTACTGGGCGATCGACGCGGGGCCGCTGCGGATCGTCGGCATCGACACCGGCCTGCTGGGCACGATCGACGCCGAACAGGGCGCCTGGCTGCGCGAGGTGTCCCGGGGACCGAAGCCGAAGATCCTGGTCACCGGGTCACCGCTGTACGTCGACGGCGAGCACCACCCCTGCCCCATCGAGGGCGGCGGCACCGTGGACGACATCGTCCGGGCCCCGGAGCACCACTACGTGGCCGCGATCGGCGGCGACGTCCACAACTACCAGCGATATCCGGTCGCGGTGGACGGCCGCACGATCCAGTACGTGGTAGCGGGCGGTGGTGGCGCGTTCATGCACGCCACGCACACCATCCCGCGGGTCTCGGTGGCAGGCGTCACCGAGCGTGAGTTCCGCTGCTATCCGCTGCGCGGTGACTCACTGGCCTTCTACAGCCGCCTCTACGGCCGCCGGCTGCGGCTGCGCCGCTTCTTCGCCCTGACCGAGGCCGAGGCGACCGCGGTCGTCACCGAACGCCTCGGCATCGAGCCGGTGCGCGCGCCGGGCCCGGGCGCCCGGGTCACCCGGCGCACCCGGCTGGTCGCGGGCCTCCTCGGCACCGGAAGCCGCCCCGAGCGTGCCTCCCGCGTCCGGCTGCCGGTGCGGAAGATCTACACCCAGCTGTTCTCGCCGTCCTCCACCACCTACAGTCCGCCCTTCTTCAAGTGCTTCCTGCGTCTGGACGTCACGGCGGAGGAGGTCCGGCTGCGCTGCTTCGCCGCGACCGGCAACCGCGCGCAGGAACTGGACCCGCCGGTCGAGGACGAGGTCACCATCGCGCTGCGCTGATCACACGGTTGTCACACTGCACTGTCAGAATCGGGGCAGAGCCGAGGTGCGAACACTGGAGGAGCCCGTGCCGTCCAACCCTCGCCCGCTGCGCAGGCTGGGCTTCCTCACGATCGGTCTGTTCGACGCCGCCGACCCGGCCCGGGGCCACGAGTCCACGCTGGAGATCATCGAGCTGGGCGAGCGGCTGGGGTTCGACAGCGCCTGGCTCCGCCACCGGCATCTGCAGCACGGCATCTCGTCCCCGGTCGCCGTACTCGCCGCCGCCTCGCAGCGCACCCACCGGATCGAGCTGGGCACCGCGGTGATACCGCTGGGCTGGGAGAACCCGCTGCGCCTGGCCGAGGACCTGGCGACCGTCGACATCCTGTCCGGCGGCCGGCTGAACCCGGGCGTCAGCGTGGGCCCGCCGACGCACTACGAGCAGGTCAAGGAAGCCCTGTACCCGGACACCGCGGACGCCGAGGACTTCGGCTACGAGCGCGTACGGCGGCTGCTGGACTTCGTGCGCGGCAAGCCCGCCACCGACTTCAGCGGAAGGGAGGGGTTCGAGGTGTTCAGCGATGTCGTCCAGCCGCACTCCCCCGGCCTCGGCCGGCGGCTCTGGTACGGCGGCGGCAGCCTCGGTTCGGCGCGCTGGGCGGGCGAGCACGGCATGAACTTCCTTACCAGCAGTGTCGTCAAGGCCGGAGACGACGAGACGTCGCCGGACTTCGCCGAGATCCAGCTGTCCCAGATCCGGGAGTTCCGGGCCCACCATCCCGACGGCGCGGCGGCACGTGTCTCCCAGGGCCTGGTGGTGATCCCCACGGACTCGGCGACGCCGGAGCAGCGGGCCAAGTACGCGGACTACGCCGCGAAGCGCCTGCCCCGTACGGCCTCCCCGCAGGGCCCCGCGCGGCTGCTGTTCGCGCCGGACCTGGTCGGCACCTCGCAGGAACTCGCCGAACGGCTGCACGCACACGCCGCCTTCCGCGAGATCGAGGAGGTGGCGTTCGCCCTGCCGTTCACCTTCGAGCCCGAGGACTACGTCCAGATCCTGACGGACATGGCGACGAAGCTGGGCCCGGCGCTGGGGTGGCGGCCGGCGAGCTGACCTCCGTCCCCGACGGCCGCCCGCCGCCGTTCACCAGCGGCCCACCTCTGTCCCGGTGAGCGGTTCGGACGGTTTTCCGTTCACCCCCAGGGGCACGTCTCCCACGAGCATCACGCGGTGCATGATCCGGGGGAAGCCGAGGTGGGCGCTGTCGCCGGGGGCGAGGTGGATGGTGGCCCGGTTGTCCCAGAAGGCGACGCTGCCCGGCTCCCAGCGGAAGCGGACCGTGTACTCGGGGCGGACCGCCTGCTCGAGCAGCATCTCCAGCAGTGCCGCGCTCTCCGGGCGGGAGACGTCCACGATCTGCTCGAGGTAGTAGCCGTTGACGAACAGCACCCGCTCGCCCGTCTCCGGATGCACCCGCACCAGCGGATGCACGGACGCGACCTGGTGGTCCAGGAGGTGGCGGAGGTACGCGTCGTCGCCGGGCCGCGGCTGATAGCCGACGCCGAGCCGGTGCTCCGCGCGCAGCCCGTCCACGAAGGCGCGGACCGGGGCCGACAGCCCCGCGTAGGCGGCGGCCAGGTTGGCCCAGGTGGTGTCGCCGCCGTAGGGCGGGACGGTCTCCGCGCGCAGGATGGTCGCGGCCGGCGGGTCGATGCGGGCACCGTGGTCGCAGTGCCAGCCGCGCAGCAGGGTGTGCCGGCGGCGCTGCAACCACTCCTCGTGCTCCATGCCGAACCTGCCGCCCAGCTCCAGCCGGTCCGCGGTGGTCTCCACCTCGGGGAAGTCGCCCGGTGAGGCACTGCCCCGCCGGCCGAGGACGACCGGTTCCCCGAACCGGCGGGCGAAGGCGACATGTCCGGTGTGGTCCAGCTCCTGCCCGCGGAAGAACACCACCTTCCAGCGCAGCACGGCCTGCCGGATCAGGGCCACCACGGCGTCGTCGAGCGGCCCGGCGAGGTCGACGCCGGTGATCTCGGCCCCGATGTGCCCGGCGACCGGCTTCACCTCCACACCCGCGACCTGCTCCGTGTGATCCGCGGTGGCCCTGTGCGTCGTCATGCGCGCTCCGATGCTCGTCCGAACCGGCTCCAGAGTGATCGTTGCACTCTCGGCCCCCGGACGGCGAACTGCCCTGTGCCCGTGCCGTCCGCTCCGACGGGCCGCTGGGTCTGCTGTACTCCCGCGCCCACGGCTACGGCCCCCACCCGCGGCGGAGCCCAGGCGGGAGGATTACGCGGCACCCGTCGCGCTGGCCTGGCCGCTGCGCCGTTCGAACATCGCGCTCGTCCCGGGCACCTCGTGGCCGGAGCACCTGCGGGAGAACATCGCCGCCGCGAGCCTGGTGCTGCCGGACGTCGCGGTCGCCCAGCTGGACGGCATGGCGGGCTGAGCGTCCCCGCGCGGGGTACTCGGGCGCCCCTGAGGCGGACGCACGGAAGGAGCCGTACGTGGCAGCGGAGGACCGGCTGCGGACGTACCGCGGCAAACGCGACTTCGAGCGGACCCGCGAGCCTTCGGGCCGGGCCGGCCGCGGCGGGGGTGACGAGCCCCGGTTCGTGGTGCAGATCCACGACGCGCGCCGGATGCACTTCGACTTCCGGCTCCAGGTCGGCGACGTGCTGAAGTCCTGGTCGATCCCCAAGGGACCGTCCACCGACCCCGGGGACAAGCGGCTGGCCGTGCCGACCGAGGACCATCCGCTGGACTACGAGGACTTCGAGGGCGTGATCCCCAAGGGCGAGTACGGCGGTGGCACCGTGATCGTGTGGGACCGCGGCACCTATGAGCCGCTGAGCCACGACCGCCGGGGGCGCGCCGTGGAGTTCGGGGAGTCACTGGAGCGCGGGCACGCCACCTTCCGCCTGCACGGCACGAAGCTGCACGGCGAGTACGCCCTCACCCGCTTCCGCGGCGGCGAGGACGAGGAGGAGGCCTGGCTGCTGGTACGCAAGGGCCCGGCGCGGTCGGACCGGTCCGGCACTCCGGATCCCCGGCGGGCCCGTTCGGTGCGCACCGGGCGCACGCTGGCCCAGGTCGCGGCGGCCGACGGCGGGAAGTGACCGAAGGTGCCCGGGCTCCTGGACGCCCTGCCCGCACCACCGGCTGCCGAACCGGCCGCGTCACCGACGCCCGGCCACGCTCGGCGACCGGCGGGAGCCCGGCCGACCAGATCGCTCCGGTCAGGCGCGGAGCGGACCGCATCAACCCCGGTGGGCACGCAGGGCGGCGAGGGCCCGGTCGGCGTGGGTGTTCATGCGCAGTTCGCTGCGGACGATCTCCAGCACCGTGCGGTCCTCGGCGATGACGAAGGTGACGCGCTTGGTGGGGGCGAGGGAGAAGCCCCGCTTGACGCCGAACCGCTCACGCACCGCGCCGTCGGCGTCGGAGAGCAGCGGCATGCCGAGGGTGTGCCGTCCGGCGAACTCCTGCTGCTTCTCGACGCTGTCCCCGCTGATCCCCACGGGGCGGGCGCCCACTTCGGCGAACTCCGTGGCGAGGTCGCGGAAGTGGCAGGCCTCGGCGGTGCAGCCGGGGGTGAGGGCGGCCGGATAGAAGAAGAGCACCACCGGTCCCCCGGCCAGCAGGTCGGAGAGACGGCGGCTGGTGCCGGTTTCGTCGGGCAGGGCGAAGTCCTCGATCTTGTCCCCCACCTCGATGCGTTCCGTCACGGCCGTCCCTCCCCGTTCCGGGCGACCCCGCGGGCCCACAGCACCAACGGCACCTGCAGCGGCAGCCGCGCCAGGGCGGCCGTCCTCAGCGGCGCGGGCCGGTGCCGCCAGTCCACGGCCATCTGGACGTTGGCCGGGAACACCCCGACGAAGAAGGCCGCCGCCGCCTTCGCGGCCACCGCCCGCGTCCGGGGCGCGGCGATCCCGGCCGCCAGCGCGAGTTCGATGGCACCGCTGCCGTACGTCCATGCCCTCGGGGAGCCGGGGAGCAGACGGGGAATGGTGGCGTCGAACTGCCGTGGGGCGGCGAAGTGGGCGACCCCGGCGGCGGCCAGGAGGCCGGCGAGCAGCAGGGGTGAGCGTTCGGACCGGGGCACGGTTCCTCCTATGGCGACCTGCCGCCGGATATTACTGGACGGTAGCAGCCGGCGTGGCTCACTTCCCCGGATACAGCGCGCCGGGGCGGGGACGCGGGTCGGTGAGGCCCGTTCAGGGGAACCGTCGCCCCAAGGCGCGTGAGGGCGCCGGGACCGGTCGAGACCTTCAGCCGTGACCGCCGTGACCCTGCCGCTCATTCCGCCGATGCTCGCCACCCCCGGCAGGCTGCCGCCCGCCGCCCAGGACGAGCGGTGGGCGTACGAGACCAAGCAGGACGGCCAGCGGGTGATGGTCTACCTGCCGGGCGACGGCAGCGTGCTGTTGCGCGCCCGCTCGGGCGAGGACATCACCGGGGCCTACCCCGAACTCCGGCCGCTCGGCGGCGCCCTGGGCACCACGCCCGCCGTGCTGGACGGCGAGGTGCTGGCCCTGGACGAGCGGGGCCGGGCCGACTTCCAGCTGCTGCAGAGCCGGATGGGCCTCGCGCACGCGCCCGCACGGGCGGCGCGCCGGGCCGCCCAGGTACCGGTGCACCTGGTGCTGTTCGACGTGCCGCTCCTGGGCGATTCCCTGATGCGGCTGCCGTACGCGCGGCGGCGGGCGCGCCTGGAGGAGCTGGGCCTGGCCGGACCGCACTGGTCGACACCGGGGGCCGTGACCGGGCGCGGTGCCGAGGCGCTCGCGGCGACCAGGGAGCACGGGCTGGAGGGCCTGGTGTGCAAGCGGCTGGACTCGGTGTACGAGCCCGGGGTGCGCTCCCGCGCCTGGATCAAGATCCGGAACATGCGGGCCGAGGACGTGATCGTCGGCGGCTGGCTGCCCGGCAAGGGGCGGCTGACCGGGCTGCCGGGAGCGGTACTGGTCGGTCAGCGGGCGGAGGGCCGGCTGCGCTACGTCGGCGGGGTCGGCACCGGCTGGAGCGAGGCGGAACGGACGGAGCTGGCGGAGCTGCTGCGGGCCGCCGTGAGCAGCCGGTGCCCCTTCGATCCGGTGCCACGGATCCCGGACGCGCGCTGGGTGCTGCCCCGGCTGGTGGGCGAGGTCAGCTACAGCACCCGTACCCGGGCCGGGCTGCTGCGCCAGCCGTCCTGGCTGCGGCTGCGCCCGGACCTCACACCGGAGGAGTCGGCGGCGGACCTGCCGGAGGGCTCGGGTTAGCGCCGCCCTTTCATCGTGGGCGGGGAGCGCATGGCTATCGGGCGGGCGTCCGGCGGAAGTTGAGCGCCTACGACTCCGGCAGCGCCCACTTCGGCCTGAAGGACGGGAGCCAGGCCAAGCAGGTCGGGCCGGTCCCGCTGTGACCGGCGCGGGGCATCCGTTCCCAGGGTCTATCGTGTCCCCCATGTCTGTGCCGGAACTGATCCGTATCGTCTCCCGCGACTCGCCGATGGCCCTGGCCCAGGTCGAGCGGGTCCGCGCCGAGTTGGCCGCACTGCACCCGGGTGTGCGCACCGAGGTCGTCCCGGTGAAGACCACCGGCGACAAGTGGATGGGCGACCTGTCCAAGGTCGAGGGCAAGGGGGCGTTCACCAAGGAGGTGGACGCCGCTCTGCTGGCCGGGGAGGCGGATCTCGCGGTGCACTGCGTCAAGGACGTGCCCGCCGACCGGCCACTGCCCGCCGGTACGGTGTTCGCCGCGTTCCTGAAGCGCGACGACATCCGCGACGCGCTGGTACACCCGGGCGGGCTCACCCTGGACGAGCTGCCGGCCGGCACCCGGATCGGCACCTCCTCGGTGCGCCGGGTCGCCCAACTGGCCGCGACGCACCCGCGGCTGGAGTGCGTGCCCTTCCGCGGCAACGCCAACCGCCGGCTGGAGAAGCTGGCCGCCGGGGAGGCCGACGCGCTGCTGCTGGCGGTGTCCGGTCTGGAACGCATCGGCCGCACGGACGTGATCAGCGAGGTGCTGTCCCCGGAGACGATGATGCCGCCGATCGGCGCGGGCATCCTCGCCCTGCAGTGCCGGGAGGACGACACCGATGTGATCGACGCGGTCAGCGGGCTCGGCGACCCGGACACCCACCGCGAGGCCGCGGCCGAGCGGATGTTCCTGCACGTGCTGCAGGGCCACTGCAACAGCCCGATCGCCGGCTACGCGCGCGTGGACCGCGGCGGGGAACTCTCCCTGCGGGCCTGCGTGTTCACCCCGGACGGCAAGACCCGGCTGAACGCCCACGAGTGGGCGGGCCGGCTGGACCCGGCCACGCTCGGCACCTCGGTCGCGGTGGCGCTGCTGCGGCAGGGCGCGCGCGAGATCATCGACGGCATCGCGCACTGACGGCCGACCCGCACCGGCCGGACGGCGCCACCGCCGTTCACGTCAGGCGGTACCGGGCTCCGTCTGGTCCTTCAGGAAGACGCTGACCTGGTGGGCCAGGCCGCCCTGGCCGGTGCCCGCCGAGGCGGCCGGGGCGGTGGCCTCCAGGACGCCGATGCCGCCCGCCCACAGCCGGCGGTCGGTCCACTCCTCCTCCACCCGCAGCTGCACCTGGACATCCACGTGGCTGAGGGCGGCCTCGGGCGCGGCGGCATAGAGCACCGCGGTGGCCCGGCGCAGCGGGTAGACGTCGAAGCCCTCGATGAACTGGGAGTTGCGCCAGTCGATGAAGGCGCCCTCGCCGTCGGGGCCGACCCGGACGTCGATCTGGCCGTCCTCCAGATGGATGCCGTAGTGCCGCGCGCCGCGGTTCTCGACCGTCACCCGGACACTGAAGTACGTCAGCCCGACCGCGGCGTCGTCGCGTCCGCGCGGTGGCTCGGCCGCCTCCAGCCGGTGGACGCGGACCCGCAGACCGGCATGCTCGTCGTACTCGTGCCAGTCCCCGACCACGTTCGGCTCGTACACAGTGCCCCTCTCGACCTTCGAGAGCTGCTGTCTATCTGTGCGCTGAGCGCACTGTCAAATGAGCAGAATGCGCTGTGGCCAGGGGATTCACCCGCTTTGATCGGTGATCAAGCGCTGCCCAGGAAGAATCCGTTCACGGCGGCTTCGCCCGGGACGCGGACGCGTGCCGCACATCACGTCCGCGGTGCCCCCAGGAGCCAGGCAAGAGCAAAGCGACTATCGTCCCTTATGTACATATTTGTTTTGAGATGCCCCTGAACGGGAAAACAGACCTCAGTGCTTCGGACAGGAGGCACGTCCGCGGGAGCCGGTATCGCCGGGCGCCCCGGTGTCCTCTCCATGGTCCGAGCGCACCTCCCACGGTGTCTGTCCATCCAGCACCTGCTCAGAGAGGTGCGCACGATGCGTGTCACCGGCAGCACTAAGCCCCATCCCCACGATGACGCCCCCGACACGGTGGAGTCCTTCGAGCGGCTCACGAAGCTGCCCGACGGCCCGGAGCGCCAGGTGCTCCGGGACGAGCTGGTCCAGCTCTGGCTGCCCATGGCCGAGCGGATCGCCGTCCGGTTCCGCGGCCGCGGGGAGGCCCTGGAGGACCTGTACCAAGTGGCCGCACTGGGCCTGGTCAAGGCCGTGGACCACTACGATCCGGAGCGCGGTCGCGCTTTCGAGGCGTACGCCGTGCCCACGATCACCGGCGAGATCAAGCGCCACTTCCGTGACCACATGTGGACACTGCACGTGCCCCGCCGGGTGCAGGACCTGCGCAACCGGGTGCGCACCGCCACGAAGGAGCTGGCGCAGACCACGTCGGGCCGGGCCCCCACCGTCGCCGAGATAGCCGCGTACACCCGGCTCAGCGAGGAGGAGGTGCGCACCGGCATGGAGGCACTGGAGTGCTTCTCCGCGCTGTCGCTGGACGCCGAGGTCGCCGGTACGGACGGCTACGCCCTCGGCGACTCGCTCGGCGTGTCCGACCCGGGATTCGATCTGGTGGTCGACCGGGCCGCGGTCAAGCCGTGTCTGGAGGCGCTGCCCGAGCGTGAGCGCGTCATCCTCTACCTGCGGTTCTTCCGCGGCATGACGCAGAGCCGGATCGCCGAGCAGCTCGGTATCTCGCAGATGCACGTCTCCCGGCTGCTCAGCGGCTGCTTCGACCGGCTGCGCGAGGAACTGCTCGCAGAGGTCCGCTGAGCATCGCTTCCCCACCCCTCGCCCTCGGAGGCATCCCCGAGGTGCGCCCCCGAGGGGGCCTCACTCCTCCGCGCTGCCGGGTACCTGAGTGGGACCGTACCGGTCGAGGGCGTCCTCCAGTTCGGCGCGGATCTCGGGCGGGATGTCGCCCCGGCGCCCCCAGATGAGGATCAGCTCCGCGATGTTGCGCAGCTTGATGTTGGTGTGCTGGGAGACCTCCTTCAGCACCTCCCACCCCTGGTCGGGCGTCACCCGGCCGAGGGCCACCACCATCCCGATCGCCTGGTCGACGACCGCATGGGAGGCGATGGCCTCCTTCAGCTGGTCGACCTGTGTCTGCAACTCGGCGATCCGGTCCGGTTCGCTCTCTGCCATTCCTCCATCCTGGCGAGCGGCCTGGACCCCTGCCACCCGGGGTACTCGACAGGCACCCGACCCCCTTTCCGTTGGACACTGGTGCAAGACCGGTGGCCGCCGGGCCCCGAGAGCAGGACGCGACTGTCATGAACCAAGACACACCTGTCAGCGGTGGACCGAACGCCGACGGACCGAGGCGGAGAGAGGTCGTCTCCACGCATTCCGTCTTCGGTGCGCCGTGCTGGGTGAGCCTGACCAGCCGCGACCTGGAGGCCACGCAGGACTTCTACGCCGCCGTCCTCGGCTGGCGCTGGCGCGGTGCCAAACTCGGCGAGCACTTCCGCATCGCCCTGGCCGACGGGGTGCCGGTGGCCGGGATCGCCGCCGTCGCCGCGATGTGGCAGATGGCGGTCGCCTGGACGCCGTACTTCGCCGTTCCGGACGCCGACGTGGCCGTGTCCCGGGCTCGGGAACGCGGCGGCACGGCAGCCGTCGGCCCGCTGTCCTTCCCGCCCGGCCGGGCCGCGCTGCTCGCCGACCGGGACGGGGCGACCTTCGGTATCTGGCAGGGCGAGCTGGTCTCCAACTGGGAGGCGTGGCGGCGGGCCGCGCCGACGTTCATCCGGCTGCACACCCGCAACGCCTTCGACTCGGCGATGTTCTACGGGGAGATCCTCGACTGGGCCTCCGGGCAGCCGGGCTGCTGCGAGGTCGAGTACCTGGGCGGCGAGGTGGTACTGCGCAGCCAGGGCGACATCGTGGCGCGGATCGACTCGGGGGCGGTGGAGGCCGCCCCGGATCCCTCCGTTCGCCCGCACTGGCAGATCCACTTCGCCGTGGCCGACGTGCCGGGCTGTGCCCGGGCGGCGGAGAAGCACGGCGGCAGCGTGCTGAGCGAGGACGAGCACGAGGCGGTGCTGCGCGACGCCGACGGGGCGCAGTTCACGGTGACGTCACGCGACGCTCGCTGAGGGGACCGGCGCGCGCACTGTACGCGCCCACGGGTCCGTCCTGGCCGGACACGCGGATCGAGCTGTTACTCCCGGACCGGCGTTGAGTCAGCGGTGCAGGGAGCGGTCGAGCTCCACGGCCTCATACAGGTGGCGATGAGCTGGTCGCGGCGATCCTGCGACTCCAGGAAAACGGAGGCTGCCTCCGTACAGGGATCGAGCTTGAAACGGAGGCAGCATCCGATCAATCCGGCACCGCCCCCGACGCCTCCGCCCGGCGGGCCTGATGCGCGGCGCGCGACGGTCGCGACAGCAGGACCATGCTGCGTGACTCCACGCTGAGCTTGGTGCCGGCCTTGCGTTCGCGTTCGTCGGGCATGCCGTCCGGCTCCGCCGTGTCGATCAGGGTGATCCAGCGCTCGCCGAAGGAGTCGTCGGGCAGCCGGAAGCCGACCGGCTCCCAGTAGCCGTTGACGAGCAGCAGAAAGGAGTCGTCGGCCATGCGGCGCCCGTAGGAGTCGCGTTCGGCGATGGCGTCGCCGTTGAGGAAGACACCGACCGAGTGGGCGTCACCGCGCTGCCAGTCCCGGTCGGTCATCTCACGGGCGTCCGGCCGCAGCCACATCAGGTCGGGCAGCGGCTGGTCGGCGTTGGTCACGGTCTCGCCGCGGAAGAAGCGCCGCCGGCGCAGCACCGGATGCACGGCGCGCAGGGCGATCACATGCCGGGTGAAGTCGGCGAGGCTCCGCTGCTCGTCGGTCAGCTCCCAGTCGATCCAGGAGATCTCGTTGTCCTGGCAGTAGGCGTTGTTGTTGCCGCGCTGGGTACGCCCGAGTTCGTCGCCGTGGCAGAGCATCGGGATGCCCTGCGAGAGCAGCAGCGTGGCCAGCAGGTTGCGCTGCTGGCGGGCCCGCAGTTCGAGGACGGCGGGGTCTTTGGTGTCGCCCTCCGCACCGCAGTTCCAGGACCGGTTGTGGCTCTCGCCGTCCCGGTTGTCCTCGCCGTTGGCCTCGTTGTGCTTGTCGTTGTACGACACGAGGTCGCGCAGCGTGAAACCGTCGTGCGCGGTGACGAAGTTGACGCTCGCCCGCGGCCGGCGCCGGCTGTGCTGGTAGATGTCGGAGGAGCCGGTCAGCCGGGAGGCGAACTCGCCGAGCGAGCCGGGTTCGGCCCGCCAGAAGTCCCGTACCGCGTCCCGGTACTTGCCGTTCCACTCCGACCACAGCGGCGGGAAGTTGCCCACCTGGTAGCCGCCCTCCCCCACGTCCCAGGGCTCGGCGATCAGCTTGACGCGGCTGATCACCGGATCCTGCTGGATCAGGTCGAAGAACGCCGAGAGCCGGTCCACCTCGTGGAACTGCCGGGCCAGCGTGGCCGCGAGGTCGAAGCGGAAGCCGTCGACGTGCATCTCGGTGACCCAGTACCGCAGCGAGTCCATGATCAGCTGGAGCACGTAAGGGTGCCGCATCAGCAGGCTGTTGCCGGTGCCGGTGGTGTCGTAGTAATGCCCCCAGTCGCCGTCGACCAGACGGTAGTAGGAGGCGTTGTCGATACCGCGGAAGGACAGGGTGGGGCCCCTCTCGTTGCCCTCGGCGGTGTGGTTGTAGACCACGTCGAGGATCACTTCCAGGCCGGCCGCGTGCAGCGCCTTCACCATGGCCTTGAACTCGTTGACCTGCTGGCCCCGGCTGCCGAAGGCGGCGTAGTCGTTGTGCGGGGCGAAGAAGCCGATGGTGTTGTAGCCCCAGTAGTTGGTCAGGCCGCGGTCCTGGAGCACACCGTCATGGACGAACTGGTGGACCGGCATCAGCTCCACCGCGGTGACGCCGAGCGAGGTCAGGTGCTCGGTCACCGAGGGGTGCGCCAGGCCGGCGTACGTGCCGCGCAGCTTCTCGGGGACGTCCGGGTGGGTGCGGGTCAGGCCGCGCACATGGGCCTCGTAGATCACCGAGTCCGCGTACGGCGTCCGCGGCGGGCGGTCGTCGCCCCAGTCGAAGTACGGGTCGGTGACCACGCCCAGCATGGAATGGCCGGAGCTGTCGGCCGGGGCCGGGCCGTCCGGGGCGCGCTCGTACAGGGAGGCGTGGTTGTCGATCTGGCCGTCCACGGCCCGGACGTACGGGTCGAGCAGCAGCTTCGCCGCGTTGCACCGGTGGCCGAGCGAGGGTTGCCAGGGGCCGTGCACCCGGTAGCCGTAGCGCTGGCCGGGGCCGATGCCGGGCAGGTAGCCGTGCCAGACGAATCCGTCGACCTCGTGCAGCCGAACGGGGGTCTCGGTGCCCGCCTCGTCGACCAGGATCAGCTCGACACGCTCGGCGACCTCGCTGAACAGGGCGAAGTTGGTGCCCTGCCCGTCGAACGCGGCACCCAACGGGTAGGGGTGCCCGCTCCACACGGGCACCCCTTTGCGGTTCTTGCGGGCGGTCACTGGCTGCCCTCCAGGGCGTCGTCACGGTCGGGCGCCGGCCCGGCCAGTACGGCCACGCGCTCCTCGCGCGGCACTGTGAGACCCGTGCGCAGGGTGGGGGCGGGGGCGAGGGGGACCAGCGGGACGCGCTGGCCGGCGCGGGCGCGCTGCGAGAACCAGATGATCACGCTGCCGGTGTCCGATGCGCAGCAGCCCCAGCCGTCGCTCATCGCGGCGATGTCGGCCAGGCAGGCCCGCAGGTCCTGGTCGGGGCGCAGATCGGGATCGTTGCCGCCGAAGGCGGTGATGAGGTGCTGGCGGTTCCACCACATCTCGATCGAGGTGCGCTTGTCGCTCGCGTGTTCGTCGATCGCCCGCAGCAGCAGTTCCGCGCCGCGGCAGACGGGATCCACCAGGTTCTCGAGGTACCAGTAGCGGAGGTGGGCGGCCAGGATGCGGCTGACCTGTCCCACCCGTTCCGGGCTGACTTCCACATCGATGTGGTAGTAGCAGGGCACTGCGGTCTTCATCGTCGCTTGCTCCTCACCGGCGAAGCTCTCGCTCCCCTCGCCCCGTCCGGGAGGGATCCCGGACACATAGCGTGAGCGCTGATCGCTTCTGAGTCACCTCTACGGTGCGGCCGCTACGCCATTCGTGCAACACGAGCACCCGACACCACTAACGGTTGAAGCTCCAACAAGACGCTGCGTCGTCGCGCGTGCACCATGAGTGAAAGCCTCGATCGCCGTAACGGTGCCGTGCCTCCCCGTGCGCGGACACCACCCGACCGTCGGGAACGCGCCCAGTCGAGAGCGTGGAGGGTGAAGAGGGCGATGCTGCTACCCGCCAAGGCCGAAGTGGCCCGGCAGTTGCGGCGTTACCGGGCTTGGGAGCGCGCGATGCTCGCCTCGCCCCACGACCGCACGGTCCGGGCCACCTTCGAGGACTCGGGGTACACGCTGTGCGTTCTGATGGGCAAACGCTGTGCCCGCGAGGCCGCGGACGCCGCCGAGCGCTATCTGCGTACCAATCCGGTCACCTACCTGCGTGAGCAGGACGGACGGCCGCAGCCACGCCGGGCGGTCAGAAGAACGCCGCCACCGGAGCGGCGTTCCACGGCGCCAAGCCCCTGACCTGGCACCGTACAAGGCGTTCCCCACGGTCCGACGCGGTCGGCCCGTCTCGGATCGCGAAGCCGGGCCCGGTGCCCGGCTTCGCGCACGGCGGAGGTGAGATACATGGGCAGGACCCCGGCCATCGGCCGTGTACCGGTGCGTGACGTCCGGCCGGCCGTGGAGTGCGGCAGGCGCCCGGCGAAAGCGGTGGTCGGGGAGACCTTCGAGGTCACTGCCACCGTGTTCCGCGAAGGGCACGATGCCGTGGGCGCCAATGTGGTCCTGCGTGATCCCAAGGGCCGTCGCGGCCACTGGACGCCGATGCGGGAGCTGTCTCCCGGCAGCGACCGCTGGGGCGCGGAGATCACCCCGGACGTGACGGGCCGCTGGACGTTCCGCGTGGAGGCGTGGAGCCATCCGCTGGCGACCTGGCGGCACACCGCGTCCGTCAAGGTGCCGGCCGGGATCGACACCGGTCTGGTCCTGGAGGAGGGCGCGGAGCTGTACGCGCGTGCGGCCGCCGGAGTGCCCAAGGGCCCCGAGCGGAACCTGGTGTTGGCCGCCGCACACGCCCTCGGCGACGACTCCCTGTCGGTGCACGACCGTCTGAAGGCGGCCCTGGCCCCGGAGGTGGAGGCGCTGCTGGCCCGTCACCCCCTGCGGGAGCTGGTGACGGCCTCCGACCCGATGCCGGTGCTCGTCGAGCGTGAACGCGCGCTGTACGGCTCCTGGTACGAGTTCTTCCCGCGCTCCGAGGGCACCGCCGCACAGCCGCACGGCACCTTCCGTACGGCCGCCCGCAGGCTGAAGTCGATCGCGGAGATGGGCTTCGACGTCGTCTATCTGCCCCCGATCCATCCGATCGGTACGACCTTCCGCAAGGGCCCCAACAACACCCTCACCGCC
>NZ_JBWKIR010000011.1:275627-292426 GCF_056432605.1 Streptomyces sp. NPDC045022 | reverse complement strand
CGTCGCGCGGCGCCCCCGCGGGCCCCCCCCGCGGGCCCCCCCGCCCCCCCCCCCCCCCCCCCCCCCCCCCCCCCCCCCCCCCCCCCCCCCCCCCCCCCCCCCCCCCCCCCCCCGGCCGTCGTGTTCGGTGACCGCTGACGCCCTTTTCACTCATCACGGTGAGTAGTTTTCGCACGCCCGTACGCCGTGACCGAACGTGTGCGAATACAAGCGGGGCGTGTAAAGAGGGTGAGCGTACTCCTGTCGCACGGGCGATTTCAGGTGCTTGCCGAATATGACACGGCGATGATCCGGTCGGACTAAGCTCGCCCGCGGCGCACCGAGTTGAGGTGTATTCGCGCGCCTGTTCCCAAACATCCGGAAGATCCCGTCAGTTCCATGAACCTTCCCCCCAAAAGCTCCCCCGACACCCAGCCGAATCGTCTCAGAAGGCATCCATGGTGAGTGTTCAGAAGCCTCCCGGTCGCCGTGAACGTCCCTACGCGCGCGTGCTGTTGCCACCGGCCGTACTGATGGCCGCCGCGAGCGGGG
Source organism: Streptomyces sp. NPDC045022 (assembly GCF_056432605.1). Classification (NCBI taxonomy): domain Bacteria; kingdom Bacillati; phylum Actinomycetota; class Actinomycetes; order Kitasatosporales; family Streptomycetaceae; genus Streptomyces; species Streptomyces sp. NPDC045022. The sequence goes on along the minus strand of NZ_JBWKIR010000011.1, from coordinate 291,895 downwards.
CCGCCGTGGCCCTGGTACCGGCGCCGGCCCGGCTCGCCGTCGGCCTGTGCGGGGCGCTGGCCGTGCTGCTGGTCCTCATCACAGCCGCGGAAGCCGCCCGCCGCGGCCGCAGGATCCGCGAGGCGCAGGCCGAACACGCCCGTCACGCCGCGTATCTGGAGCACCGGCTCGCCGCCCAGGACGAGCTGATCACCCGCTTCGCCACCGACATCCTGCCCACCGGTCTGCTCCGGCTGCGCGCCGGAGAGCCGCTCCGGGACGTGCTGGTCAACATCTACGACGCGGACCCCGAACTGTGCGCCCTGCCCGAGCAGTACCGCGAGATGTTCCGCATCGCGCTGCGCGGTGCCGACCACGAGATCTCGATGCGCGACGCCACCGAACGCTCCTTCGTGAGCATCGCCCGCCGCGTCCAGGCCATCGTCCACCAACAGGCCAAGGAACTCCGGGAGATGGAGGAGGACCACGGCCGCAACCCCGAGGTCTTCGACGACCTGCTCCGGCTCGACCACGGCACCTCGCTGATCGGCCGGCTCGCCGACACCATCTCCGTCCTCGGCGGCGGCCGCCCCGGCCGTCAGTGGCCCCTGCCGGTCTCCCTCTACAGCGTGCTGCGCGGCGCCATGTCCCGCATCCTGGAGTACCGCCGCATCGAGTTGAGCTCCATCGTCAACATCAACATCAAGGGCACCGCCGTCGAGCCGGTCATCCACGCGGCCGCCGAACTCCTCGACAACGCCACCCGCTACTCGCCGCCCTCGACCAAGGTGCACGTCACCGCCGCCGAGGTGCAGACAGGCATCGCCGTCGAGATCGAGGACGCCGGCGTCAGCCTCACCGAGGAGTCCCGCGTCCGCATCGAGCAGATGATCGAGGACGCCAAGAACGGCGACGACGCGGACAACCTCGGTGAGAACCCACGCCTCGGCCTCGCCGTCGTCGGCCGGCTCTGCAAGCACTTCGACATGGAGGTCTCGCTCCGCGCCTCCGCCTACGGCGGCGTCCGCGCCATCCTCATCATTCCGCGCGTCATGACCACCACCGAGCCCGGCGTCGGCGCCGCGCACGGCATCGGCGCCACCGGCGTACCGCAGCCCGAACTGGGTGCCGTCGAGGGCCCCAAGCGCCCGCCCAAGAAGCGCCGCCCCACCAGCCCGAAGATCCCCGCGGGGATCTCCATGGAGGACGACGTCCCCGAGGTCACCGAGTGGACCGCGGGGGGTCTGCCGCAGCGCCGCAGCCGGGTGAAGATCCCTCTCAGCCAGCGGTACGCCGAACAGGCCGCCATCGAGCGCGCCGAGCGCGAGGGCAGGCCGACCATCTGGTCGCAGACCAGGTCCGAGCCGGAACCCGAGCCCGAGATCGACCCCGAGCGCAAGAAGCTCATCGACCGGCCGCCGGGCATGTGGATGGAAGCCTTCTGGGACGGCCTGAGGAAGGGCATGCCCGAGGACGCCACCGCGTCCGAGCTGACCGACTTCACGCTCAACCCGACCAAGTACCTGCATCTGCTCAACGATTCGGCCGACCCGGCCGTGGGTGCCATCGAGGCCGACGACGAGGGGGACCTCAAGTGATCCAGCAGCGAGCGAACCTGGACTGGATGCTCAAGCAGCTGAACGACGGCGTACCGGGCATCGAGATGATCGTGGTCCTGTCCGCCGACGGACTGCGCATCGCCCGCTACGGGGGCGACCCCGACGCCGCCGACCGGGTGGCCGCCGCCTGCGCGGGTGTACAGAGCCTCGCCGGTGCCATCATCCAGGAGATCCCCGGCGCCGGCGAGATGAAGGTCGTCGTCATCGAGATCGAGGGCGGCTACTTCTACCTTATGAACGCCGGGGCCAACGCCTTCCTCGCGGTGCTCGCCGACGTGACCTGCGAGCCGGGGCGGATGAGCGGCATGATGCGCGACCTCGTCGTCCGGATCGGAGCCCACCTCACCAGTCCGCCCCGGCGGGGGCAGACCGTATGACTCCTCCACGACGCAAACGGCGCCCGTCGCGGCAACTGCCACCCCCGCCGCCTCCCAAACCGGCGGCCGGCGAGGTCCCACCCAAGAACCCCGAACGGCTGTACACCATCGCCGGATCCGCCGACGGCGGGCGGGCCGAACTGGACCTCGTGACGTTGATCGTGGCGCGTACCGCGCCGCCGCCGGCCGCCTCACCGGAGCAGGCGGCGGTGTTCCGGCTCTGTACCGCCCCGCTGTCCGTGGCCGAACTCTCGGCCTATCTCCAACTGCCGTTCAGCGCGATGACCGTACTGATCACCGAGCTGATCGCGGCCGAACTGGTGCAGGCGCGCGCCCCGATCGTCCGCAAGGCGCTCCCCGACCGTTCACTCCTCGAAGCGGTGATGCATGGACTTCAACGGCTCTGACGCCCTCCCCGGCCCGCGCACCGAGGATCATCTGCCGCACACGGCCCAGGCCGCGGTGAAGATCGTGATCGTGGGCGGTTTCGGCGTCGGCAAGACCACCATGGTCGGTTCCGTCAGCGAGATCAGGCCGCTGACCACCGAGGAGACCATGACCCAGGCCGGCATCGGCGTCGACGACAACTACGGCTCCGATTCCAAGACGGCCACCACCGTGGCCATGGACTTCGGCCGCATCAGCATCACCGACAAGCTGGTGCTGTACCTCTTCGGCACCCCCGGCCAGGAGCGATTCTGGTTCCTGTGGAACGGCCTGTTCGAAGGCGCCCTCGGCGCGGTCGTCCTGGTCGACACCCGGCGCCTGGAAGTCAGCTTCGACGTCATGGGCCGGCTGGAGGAGCGGGGCGTGCCCTTCGTCGTCGCCGTCAACTCCTTCCCGGACGGGCCCCGTTACCCCGTCGAGGAACTGCGCACCGCACTGGACCTGTCCCCGGACATCCCGATCATCGAGTGCGACGTACGCCGCCGGGCCTCCAGCAAGGACGTACTGATGAACCTCATGCGCTTCCTGCACTCCCTCGCCCTGTCCGGCGCCCTCACCTGACCTACCCCACACCATCCGTTCCGGAGCGATCACTGTGACGCCTGAAACCCCGTCCCTCACCGGCACAGACCCCGCCCCCGGCCCCCCACCGGGCTGCCCGGCGCACGGCCTCGGCCCCGGCGGACTGCACCGGCTCTACGGCCCCGACGCGGAGGACCTCGGCGACCTCTACGAGCGCCTGCGCGAGCAGCACGGCCCCGTGGCCCCCGTACTGCTCCACGACGACCTGCCGATGTGGGTGGTGCTCGGACACGCCGAGAACCTGCAACTGGTGCGCAGCCCCTCGCAGTACACCCGCGACAGCCGGATCTGGACCCCGCTGGTGGAGGGCACGGTCAAGCCCGACCACCCGCTCATGCCGCACATCGCCTGGCAGCCCATCTGCTCCCACGCCGAGGGCGACGAGCACCAGCGGCTGCGCGCCGCGGTCACCGCGGCCATGTCCACCATCGACCACCGCAGCGTCCGCCGCCACATCGGCCGCTCCACCCAGGGCCTGGTCAACAGCTTCTGCGAGCGGGGCCGGGCCGACCTGGTCTCCCAGTTCGCCGAGCACCTGCCGATGGCCGTCATGTGCGAGGTCCTCGGCATGCCCGAGGAGTACAACGACCGGATGGTGCACGCCGCCCGCGACGCGCTCAAGGGCACCGAGACCGCCATCCAGAGCCACACGTACGTCATGGACGCGCTGAGCCGGCTCACCACCCGGCGCCGTGCCCGGCCCGAGGACGACTTCACCAGTCACCTCATCACCCACCCGGCCGGACTCACCGACGACGAGGTCCGCGAACACCTGCGCCTCGTCCTCTTCGCGGCCTACGAGGCCACGGCCAATCTCCTCGCCAACGCACTGCGCATGGTCCTCACCGAGCCGGGCTTCCGCGCCCAGCTCAACGGCGGCCAGATGACCGTGCCGGAGGCGATCGAGCAGTCCCTGTGGGACGAGCCGCCGTTCAGCACCGTCCTCGGCTACTACGCCAAGCAGGACACCGAGCTGGGCGGCCGGCACATCCGCAAGGGCGACGGGCTGCTGTTCGCCCCCGCGCCGGGCAATCTCGACCCGCGCATCCGCCCGGACCTGTCGGCCGGCATGCAGGGCAACCGCTCCCATCTGGCCTTCGGCGGCGGCCCGCACGAATGCCCCGGCCAGGACATCGGCCGCGCCATCGCCGACGTCGGTGTCGACGCCCTGCTGACCAGGCTGCCGGACATCGGACTCGACTGCCAGGAGCACGAGTTGCGCTGGCGGGCGTCGATCGCCTCCCGGCACCTGGTGGCCCTGCCGGTGCGCTTCGAACCCAAGCCGCAGCAGGACGTCGACCTTCCGCCCCGGCCCATCGCCCTGCCGCCGCAGCGCGCGAGCTGGCAGGTCGGCACCCTGAGCAGCGATCCCGCTCGGGCCGCCGCACCGCAGCCGGCCCCGCGCCCCGCCCCCGAGCCCGTCTTCGCGACGCCGGAGCCGGCCCGGCCCCGGGGCCTGTGGCGGCGTCTGCTGCGCTGGTGGCGCGGCGAGTGACCGGAGGCTAACCCTCGCCGGCCCATGTGCCGTACGACGACCAGGCCTCCAGCACGCGCCCGCTGACGAACGCGTGCTCCGCCCCGGTGACCGGATCGGTGAACTCCAGCCTCCGCGCGAGCAGTTGCAGCGGACGCCGGAAGTCGCCGGCCGGCACCGGGCCGGTCACCTCCGGATACAGCGGATCGCCGAGGACGGGCACGCCGAGCGCGTTCAGATGCACCCGCAGCTGATGGGTCTGCCCGGTCGCCGGGAGGAGCCGGTACCGGCCCAGCCCGGCCCGGTGTCCGGCCGCCGCCACGTAGGTCTCGGCGTTCGGCCGGCCCTCGACCTCCCGAGCGGCCTGCACCCCGCGCTCCTTCACGATCCTGCTGCGCACGGTCCGGGGAAGGCCGAGCGAGGGGTCGTACGGCGCGATCGCCTCGTACTCCTTGCGCACCCGCCGGTCCGCGAACAGCGTCTGGTACGCGCCGCGCTCCTCCGGCCGCACCGTGAACAGCACCAGCCCCGCCGTCAGCCGGTCCAGGCGGTGCGCGGCCGTCAGCGCCGGGATACCCAGCTCGCGCCGCAGCCGGGCCAGCGCGGTCTCGGCGACATGCGTGCCGCGGGGGGTCGTGGCCAGGAAGTGCGGCTTGTCGGCCACGACGATGTGCGCGTCCCGGTACACCACCTCCACCGGGAAGGGCACCGGCACCTCGGCGGGCAGCTCGCGGTGGAACCACACGAACATGCCCGGCTCGTACGGCGCGTCCGGCGCCACCGGCCGCCCGTCGGCCCCGACGACCAGCCCCGCGTCGAACATCCCCTCGACCACTCCGGGGCGGGCCCCCGACAGCCGCTCCACCAGGTGCTCCCGCACGGTGGTCCACGCCCCGCCCACGGGCAGCCGGACCCGCACGGGGTCCACACCCTCGCGCTGGGGGAGCGGGGCGGGCGGGAGCGGGGTACGGCGTCTCATCGGGGTCAAGGGTACGAGGGCGGCCCGGGACCCTGGGAAGGGGTCCTGACCGGGTCAGCGACAGGGAGGCCGGTCCCGTACCTGGGGAGGGGTGCTGACAGGACAAGGGCACGAGGGCCCCCGGCAGGGGCACGCGGGACAGGAGATACCGGCACGGGACCGAAAACGGGTGGGCCGCCGGCCGTGCGGTCGGCAGGATGTGAATCATGCCGTTTCTCATCAGCCCGGTGCTGACCCCCGGAGCCCTCGCCCGCGCCCCACAGCCCGCCCTCCCCACCGGGGACGGTCTGCTCCTGCGCCCCTGGCGGGCCGAGGACGCGCCCGCCGTCCACGCCGCCTTCCAGGACCCGGTGCTGCATCAGTGGCACCTCAGGTCCTCCGCCTCCGAGGAGGAGGCCGCCGGCTGGATCGCGCAGTGGCAGGAGGTCTGGGAGGGCGAAGGCGAGGCCCAGTGGGCCGTCGTGGACGAGGAGACGGACGAACTGCTGGGCCGGGTCGCGCTGCGTCAGATCCTGCTGGGCGACGGCATCGCCGAGGTCGCGTACTGGACGGTGGCGCGGGCACGCGGCCGGGGCGTCGCGACCCGGGCCGCCACCACCCTGACCCACTGGGCCTTCGAGGAGATCGGCTTCCACCGCCTCGAACTCTTCCACGCCACCGCGAACGAAGCCTCCTGCCGCGTCGCCACGAAGGCAGGTTTCGCGCCGGAGGGCACCAAGCGCAGTGCCCTGCTCCATCCGGACGGCTGGCACGACATGCACTTCCACGCGCGCGTGCGCGGCGACCGAGCGGGCGTGGGGAAGCCTTGACGGACCAGTTCCGGGGCGGCACTTCAGGCCGCACGGGACTGCGGGCGGCAGCCGGACCCGTGACATGATGGCGAGCCGATTCCCGTCCCACCGAGGTGCCACCGCATGCCGGCCTTCGAACTCGCCGACCGACTCGTGATCGGCGTCGCGTCCAGCGCGCTGTTCGACCTGCGGGAGTCGGACGCGGTCTTCCGGGAGCAGGGCGAGGAGGCCTACCGGGCCCACCAGGAAGAGAACGTGGCCAACACGCTCCGGCCGGGGGTCGCCTTCGCCTTCCTGCGGCGGCTGCTGTCGCTGAACGACCTGAGCGATCCCGGCGACCCCCTCGTCGAGGTCATCATCCTCTCCCGCAACGACCCCGACACCGGCCTGCGGGTCATGCGGTCGATCCAGTCCCACGAACTGCCGATCAGCCGGGCCATCTTCCGGCAAGGGCGCTCGCCGTATCCGTTCATGACGGCGCTGAACATGTCCTTGTTCCTGTCCGCCGACGGACGTGACGTGCGCGAGGCCGTCGCCGCCGGTCTGCCGGCGGGGCATGTGCTCGGTTCGGCGTACGCGGACGACCCCACCGACCGGGATCTGCGGATCGCCTTCGACTTCGACGGGGTGCTCGCCGGTGATGCCGCGGAGCGGGTCTACCAGTCCGGCGGCCTCGAGGAGTTCCGTGCGCACGAGGCCCGGAACGCGGCGACCCCGCACGACCCGGGGCCGCTGCGCGACTTCCTGGCCGGCGTGAACCGGATACAACTGCGCGAGGAGGAGCGGCGCAGGAGTGATCCCGGCTACGAGCTGCGCGTCCACGTCTCCATCGTGACCGCGCGCAACGCCCCCGCGCACGAGCGTGCGGTGCGCAGCCTCAAGGAGTGGGGTGTGCGGGTCAACGACGCCTTCTTCCTCGGCGGCGTGGACAAGGGCGCGGTCATGAAGGTGCTGAACCCGCACATCTTCTTCGACGACCAGGTCACCCACCTGGAGAGCACGTCCCGGACCACGCCCAGTGTGCACATCCCGTTCGGCAAGATCAACGAGACGGCACCCTGAACGCGGTGCGCGGCGGCAAGCCGTCTCGGCGTTCTCAGGCGGCCGCCGCGCCACCCTCCTGCTCCGCCTCGACACGGGCGTTCCACTCCCGCTTGGAGGCCTGCCAGCCGTCCTCGTCGTGGCCGAGACGCCAGTAGCCGGAGATGGACAGGTCCTCGCGCGGGATCTGCAGCTCGACGCGCAGCAGCCGGCGCAGCTCCTTCACGAAGCCCGCCTCGCCGTGCACGAACGCGTGCAGCCTGCCCTCCGGGAAGTCCAGCGACCGGACGGCCTCCAGCAGAGCCTCGCCGACCGGGCGGTCCCCGCGGTGCAGCCAGGCGACCTCCACCTCGGAGTCGATCTTCTGCTCCTCCTCGGGGCCCGACACCTCGACGAAGGCGTGCGCGCGGGCTCCGGCGGGCAGCGTCTCCAGCGCGCGGGCGATCGCGGGCAGCGCGCTCTCGTCACCGGCGAGCAGATGCCAGTCGGCTTCCGGGGCGGGGGCGTAGGCGCCACCGGGACCCATGAAGTGGACCGGCTCCCCGGGCCGCACGCGGGTGGCCCACGGTCCGGCCAGGCCCTCGTCGCCGTGGACCACGAAGTCCAGGGTCAGCTCGCGGTGTTCGGGGTCCCAGGCGCGCACGGTGTACGTCCGGGTCACCGGCCACTGCTCGCGCGGGAACTCCGCCCGGATCCGCTCCAGGTCGAAGGGGACCGGGTAGGTCACACCAGGGGGGCCGAACAGCAGCTTCACATAGTGGTCGGTGCAGGTGTCCGCCGCGAATCCGGCAAGGCCCTCGCCGCCGAGCACCACCCGCTGCATGTGCGGGGTGAGCCGTTCGGTGCGCATCACCTGCGCGGTACGGGGCTTGCGCGGCTTTCGTACCGGACGCTCTGCCATCACGGCCTCCTGCGAGATTGGTTAGGTTTACCTAAGCTAGCACCTCGCTCCGGGGCAACACCTCTTCCCCGGGGGCTCGATGAGAGCCCTTTGCCGGAACATTCCGGTCGGGGCTCACTGCGCGAGCGTGCTCAGCAGCCGCTGCAGGGAGCCGCCGAGGCCCCACCGCGTCGCCAGTTCCTCCAGGGCCGCCGGGTCGCGCGGAGCGTGCGGCACGGTGCTGTCGACGTCCGGCAGCGGCACGTCGCCGGCCACCCGTACCACCTTCGGCGCGACCGCGACGTACGGCCGGGCCTCGGTGAGCCGCTTGCGCTGCGACGGGGTGAGCTTCGCCCGCGGGTCGTCGACCGCCGCCATGATCCCGGCGAGGTCGCCGAACTCGGCGAGCAGCTTGGCGGCCGTCTTCTCGCCGATGCCGGCCACGCCCGGCAGGCCGTCGCTCGGGTCGCCGCGCAGCAGCGCCAGATCCGCGTACCCGCGCCCGTCGACGCCATACTTCCCGCGCAGCACCGCCTCGTCGGTCAGCTGCAGCGTGCCCACGCCCTTGAGCGGGTACAGCACGCGGATCCCGCGCTCGTCGTCCACCAGCTGATACAGGTCGCGGTCGCCGGTGACGATGTCCACCGGGCCGTCCGCGCGCGCGGTGAACGTGCCGATCACATCGTCCGCCTCGTACCCCGCGACGCCGACGCGCGCGATCCCGATCGCGTCCAGCACGTCCTCGATGACCGGCACCTGCGGGGACAGCGTGTCCGGCACCTCCTCCTCGTCCGGCGCCCCCTCGTGCTCCTCGGCGACCCGGTGCGCCTTGTAGGTGGGAATGAGGTCCACCCGCCACTGGGGCCGCCAGTCGGCGTCCATGCAGGCCACCAGCTGGTCCGGCCGGTGGTCCTTGACCAGCCGGTCGATGAAGTCCAGCAGGCCGCGCACGGCGTTCACGGGCGTGCCGTCCGGCGCCTTCACGGAGTCCGGCACGCCGAAGTAGGCGCGGAAATACAGCGAGGCGGTGTCGAGAAGCATGAGTCGTCCGGTCACGCTCGCATCATGCCGTACGGCACCGACAGCGACCTCCGCGCCGGAACGCGTTGCGTGATGCGCACCGCCGTGAGCCCGGCCACTTACGGGTTTGCCTCGGCTTGACCTGGGGAGGCGCCGCCTCGGAGCGAGGTTGGTTGCTTTGTCAACTGTCGGCGACTCTTCGTCTCCTGTCCCAGTCCCCGAGGCGAGAGGTACGCGTGCAATCGAGGCTTGAGGCGGAGCACCTGTTCAAGGTGTTCGGCAGACGACCGGACGAAGCAGTGGAACGCCTGCGGCAGGGAGCCGACCGGGAGGAGCTGCGCGCCGACGGCACCACCGCCGCCGTGATCGACGCCTCCTTCCGCGTCGAGGCGGGCGAGATCTTCGTCGTCATGGGGCTGTCGGGCTCCGGCAAGTCCACCCTCCTGCGCATGCTCAACGGTCTGCTGGCGCCGACCGCGGGCAGCGTGCGCTTCGACGGCCAGGACCTCACCGCGCTCACCGACCGCGCGCTGCGCGAGCTGCGCTCGAGGAAGATCAGCATGGTCTTCCAGCACTTCGCGCTCTTCCCACACCGCAGCGTCCGCGACAACGCCGCCTACGGCCTGGAAGTGCAGGGCGTGCCCCGCGCCGAGCGCGAACGCCGCGCCGACGAGGCGCTCGCCCTGTGCGGCCTGGCCGGCTGGGAGACGTCCTGGCCCGACGAGCTGTCCGGCGGCATGCAGCAGCGCGTCGGTCTCGCCCGCGCCCTCGCCACCGACGCCGACCTGCTGCTGATGGACGAGTCCTTCAGCGCCCTGGACCCGCTGATCCGCCGGGACATGCAGGACCAGCTCCTGGAGCTGCAGAAGACCCTGAGGAAGACCATCGTCTTCATCACCCACGACCTCAACGAGGCCATGCGGCTCGGCGACCGCATCGCCGTCATGCGCGACGGCCGCATCGTCCAGACCGGCACCGCCGAGGACATCCTGCTGCGCCCCGCGAACGACTACGTGGCCTCCTTCATCCAGGACGTCGACCGCGCCCGCGTGCTGACCGCCGGCGCCGTGATGGACACCGAGCCGCGCGGCGACGAGGCCGACTGCGGCTGTGAGACGGCGACCCCCGACACGCCGTTCACCGAGCTGTGCGCGCTCAGCGCGCGGCTGTCCCACCCGGTCGCCGTCCTCGACGCCGACCGCGCCCTCGTCGGCGTCGTACCCCGGCAGCGCCTCGTCGGCTTCCTCGGTGACGAACAGGGCGGGCCCACGGCGTGCGGCGACGGCGGGAAGAAGGTGATCAACCGTGCCTAGGCTGCCCCTCGGCGACTGGGTCGACTCCGGCGTGAACTGGCTGGTCGACCACCTCTCCTGGTTCTTCGACGCCGTCAAGGCGGTCATGGAGGGCATGTACGACGGCATCGACGCCGTGCTCGCCGCCCCCCAGCCGCTGCTGATGGCCGGCATCCTCGCCGTCATCGCCTGGTGGCTGCGCGGCCTGCTCGCCGGTCTCCTCGCCTTCGCCGGATTCGCCCTGGTCGACTCGCTCGACCTGTGGGACCGGGCCATGTCCACCCTCGCCCTGGTCCTCGTGGCCACCCTGATCGCCCTGGTGATCTCCCTCCCGCTGGGCGTCTGGGCGGCCCGTTCCAGGGCGGTCAGCGCCACCGTGCGGCCCGTCCTGGACCTGCTCCAGACGATGCCGTCGATGGTCATGCTGATCCCGGCCATGCTCTTCTTCGGCCTGGGCACGGCCGCCGGTGTGGTCGCCACCCTGATCTTCGCGCTCGCCCCCGGCGTCCGCATGACCGAGCTGGGCATCCGCCAGGTCGACGCCGAGCTGGTCGAGGCCGCCGAGGCGTTCGGCACCACCCCGCGCGACATCCTCTGGCGGGTCCAGCTGCCGCTCGCCCTGCCGACCATCATGGCCGGCGTCAACCAGGTGATCATGCTGGGCCTGTCCATGGTCGTCATCGCCGGCATGGTGGGCACCGGCGGCCTCGGCGGCGCCGTCAACGAGGCCATCGGCCGGCTGGACATCGGGTACGGCTTCGAGGCGGGCGTCGGCATCGTCGTCCTCGCCATCTACCTGGACCGCGTCACCGGCGCCCTCGGCACCCAGCTCTCCCCGCTGGGCCGCAGAGCCGCCGCCAAGACCCGCACGCGCGCGTGGTCGTACCGCCCGCGCCCGGCCGTCGCCGTCGCCGGCGTGACCGTCCTCGCTCTCGTCGCGGGCGGACTCGGGATCTTCGGCTCCTCCGCCGGCACCGCCGAGGCCTCCGGCACGGACGTCGGCAAGGGCAAGGAGATCAGGATCGGTTACATCCCCTGGGACGAGGGCATCGCCTCCACCTTCCTCTGGAAGGAGATCCTTCAGGAGCGCGGCTTCAAGGTGACCACCACCCAGTACGCCGCCGGTCCCCTCTACACCGGCCTCGCCACCGGCCAGCTCGACTTCCAGACCGACTCCTGGCTGCCCACCACGCACGCCGAGTACTGGGCGAAGTACGGCAAGCGGCTCGACGACCTCGGCAAGTGGTACGGCCCCACCTCCCTGGAGCTGAGCGTCCCGTCCTATGTCAAGGACGTCGACTCCCTGGCGGACCTCGAGGGCCACGCGTCCGAGTTCGGCGGGAAGATCGTCGGCATCGAGCCCAGCGCGGGCATGATGGGCCTGCTGAAGAGCAAGGTCCTGAAGGAGTACGGCCTCCAGGGCTCGTACGACGTGGTCGACGGCTCCACCCCCGCCATGCTCGCCGAGCTGAAGCGCGCCTACGCCAGGAAGCAGCCGGTCGTCGTCACCCTGTGGTCGCCGCACTGGGCGTACAGCGACTACGACCTGAAAAAGCTCAAGGATCCCAAGGGCGCCTGGGGCAAGGGCGACGGCGTGCACACCCTCGCCCGCAAGGGCTTCGCCGCCGACAACCCGCAGGTGGGCCGCTGGCTGGAGGACTTCGCGATGACCGAGAGCCAGCTCACCGGCCTAGAGGCGCAGATCCAGAAGGCCGGCGAGGGGCGGGAGCAGGACGCCGTCCGTACCTGGCTGAAGCAGCACCCCGGCCTGGTCGACCGGTGGGCGCCGGTCGCCCGGCAGAGCGGCAAGAGCCAGGCGGCCGGGTGACCTGACCGGCCCGGACCGCCGCCCGCCCCTCGTGGCTTGCCGCCACGGGAGTTATTCGGCCAACCACGGTGTGTAATGATCCTTGGCCTGGGATTGGGCTCCCCGCCCAGCTGACCGGCATATTCATCCGCAAGGGGGAGCCCGTGCCGGAGGGATCCGCACCCCCGGCAGGCTGGCGCGATCCGTGGGTTACGGGCCCGTGGGCCTGTCAGGGATGTGACAGGCGCGTGAAACGGTTTGCCGAACATGCGTAGGGTGCAGTGAAGTCATCGGAAGAGGTGTGCCTCCGAAGGGGCACCCGGACAGCGGCACGACGAGCGAGGGAGGGAGCCGGAGCGATGGGCGACCACAAAGAGCAGCAGCCCGTGCGGGTGGGCGCGGCCGTCCGGCGACGCCGCCGTGCGCTGGAACTGACCCTCGCGGTCGTCGCGGAGCGCACCGGTTTGTCGGTGCCCTTCCTCAGCCAGGTCGAGAACGACCGGGCCCGCCCCAGCCGCGGCTCCCTGGAGAAGCTCGCCGACGCCCTGCGCACCACGGCCGTCGAACTCCTCGCCGCCGCCGACCCGGCCGCCAGCGTGGACGTGCTCCGTGCCGAGCCCGTCGCCGAGGGGGACTTCGATCCCCGGACCCGCTCCCTGGTGCGCGGCCACCATCAGCTGCACGCCTCCGAATTCACCGGCGACCACGACGCCGGCCGCGAATTCCAGCATCGCAACGACGAGTTGATGTACGTCGCCGACGGTGCCGTGGAGATCGAGGCCGAGGGCCGCGCCTACCGCCTCGGCCGCGGCGACACCCTGTACCTGACCGGCGGGGTCCGGCACCGCTGGCGGGCCACGGTCCCGGACACCCGGATCATCGTGGTCGCGGTCGCCGAACACATCGAGGCGGTCAAGGACCGGACGCGCTAGGCAGGCCATGGTGCGGGTCGTCTCGCTGGTTCCCTCGCTGTCGGAGGCGGTGGCGGTGACGCTTCCCGGGACACTGGTCGGCGCCACCGACTGGTGCGCCCATCCGGCGGACCTGGACGTCACCAGGATCGGCGGCACCAAGAACCCGAAGCTGGACCGGATCGTCGCGCTCGCTCCGGACCTGGTGATCGCCAACGAGGAGGAGAACCGCGCCCCCGACCTCGACGCCCTGCGCACGGCGGGCCTGGAAGTGCTGGTCACCGAGGTGCGGACGGTGCCGCAGGCCTGCACGGAGCTGGACCGGGTGCTGACCGCGTGCGGAGCACCGGGACGCCCGCGCTGGCTGGAGGCGGCGCAGGAGGCCTGGAGTGCGCTGCCGGAGCCGGAGGAGCGCACGACGGCGGTCGTACCGATCTGGCGCCGCCCGTGGATGGTCCTCGGCCGCGACACCTTCGCCGGCGACCTGCTGGCCCGCCTGGGCGTCGACCACCTCTACGCCGCCCATCCGGAGCGCTACCCCCGCGCCCCCCTGGAAGAGCTGTGCGCGGCCGCCCCGGACCTGGTGGTCCTCCCCGACGAGCCCTACCGCTTCACCGCCCAGGACGGCCCCGAAGCCTTCCCCGGGCTGCCCTGCGCGCTGGTCAGCGGACGGCACCTGACCTGGTACGGTCCGTCGCTGTCGCAGGCCCCACGGGTGCTGGCCGGGGCCCTGCGAGCAGCTCGCCGCTGAGCAGGCCGCGTACGGTCCCGGTGGCGGCCGCGAGCCAGGCCGCGAGGAGTACGGCGTACAGCCCGACGGCGAGGGCCTCGTACAGGGCGAGTCCGGTGTGCCGGGCGAGCGCCGCGGCCCCGGTGACACAGGTCCCGGTCGGGAAGGTGAACGCCCACCACGTCATCGCGAACCCCATGCCGTGCCGCCGGGCCCGCACCACATGCGCGGTCGCGAGCCCCAGCCACAGCAGCGCGAAGCCCATGACCGGCACCCCGTACAGCACGGCGAACACCCCGAGACCACGGTCGTACGGAGCCGGTACGACCCCGGGAGCGCCGTCCGCGATCAGGCCGACCGCGGTGGTGGACTGCCCGAGCGGGCCCAGGACCAGGAACAGGGTCGGGGTGAGCGCGAGTGGCAGCGGCCCCGAGGTGATCAGCCGGCCGAAGAGCAGCGGCAGCGTCAGCAGCGTGGCGAACAGGCTCAGGCCGAACAGGGCGAAGCAGGCCAGCAGCAGGGTCTCGCGGGGCTGGCCCGGCGGCAGATGCGGTACGAGCAGCGGGCCGAGCGCGGCCGACACCATGGGCGCGACCAGCGGCAGCAGCCACACCGGGGTGGCCTGGGACGGTTCGACGCGATGCCGTACGGCCATCAGGTACGGGACGGCGACGGCGGCCGCGAGCCCGACCACCGTACCGGTGGTGAACAGCACGGCGTCCAGGGCGACGGCCGGGCCCGTGCCGAGCAGCGGCCGCCCGGCCGTCATGGCCCCGCCGCCCACCGCCAGCAGGGCCATGGCCAGGCAGCCGTAGAAGGGGGCCATGGCCGGGTCGAGGAGGTGGGCGCGGGCCTGGTCGCGGTGGTGGGTCCAGTGCAGCGCCCGGGCCGCCAGCAGGGCCATCAGCGCGAGCAGGGACAGCGCCCAGAACCCCGCGAGGACACCGCGCGGCAACCAGCCCGCGGTCCCGGGGAGCGCGGCGCCGGCCGAGCCGACGACGGCGGTGCCCATGACGCATGCGTACCAGTGGGGGCCGAGGTGCCGGACCTGGGCGGCGCGCGGGACGGTGCGGGCGGACAGGGGCGGGGCTGCGGTGACCATGTCACCAAGATCCCGCCGATGTCCGCCGCTGACCAGGGACTTCCTTTCTATGAGGACATAAGCTGGTCTTATGAGTGAGGCTGAGGGGCAGCGAGAGCGCACGGAATCACTGGCACACCGGGTGCCGGACCTGGCCGCACTGGAGCTGCTGCTGGCGGTGGCCCGGCTGGGCAGTCTCGGCGCGGCGGCGCGGGAGGTCGGCATCACGCAGCCTGCTGCCAGCAGCCGGCTCCGCTCCATGGAACGGCAGCTGGGCGTCGCCCTGGTCGACCGTTCGCCGCGCGGCTCCCGGCTCACCGACGCGGGTGCCCTGGTGACCGACTGGGCCCGCCGGGTGGTGGAGGCGGCGGCGGCCTTCGACGCGGGCGCGCGGGCTCTGCGGGACCGCCGCGACTCGCGCCTCAGGGTCGCGGCGAGCATGACCATCGCCGAGTACCTGCTGCCCGGCTGGCTCCTCGCGCTGCACGCCGAGCGCCCCGACACGGCTGTCTCGCTGCTCGCGGGCAACTCGGCGAAGGTCGCGGAACTCCTGCTGGCCGGTGAGGCGGACCTCGGCTTCGTGGAGGGCCTGTCGGTGCCGACCGGCCTGGACTCCGCGGTGATCGCCCAGGACCGGCTGATCGTCGTCACCGCCCCAGGCCACCCGTGGGCCCGCCGCGGGCGCCCGCTGGCCGCGGAGGAACTGGCGGCGACTCCGCTGATCCTCCGCGAGCGCGGCTCCGGCACCCGCCAGGTCCTGGACGCGGCCCTCGGCGGCCTGGCCCGGCCCTTGATCGAGCTCTCCTCGACCACGGCGGTCAAGGCCTCCGCGGTCAGCGGCGCGGGGCCGTCGGTGCTGAGCGAACTGGCGGTGGGGGAGGAGCTGGCGATGCGGCGGCTGGTCAGCATTCCGGTGGCGGACGTCGCCCTGCGCCGCGACCTGCGCGCGGTCTGGCCGACGGGCCACCGGCCGACGGGACCGGCCCGGGAACTGCTGTCCCTGACCCGGGGCTGACCCGGGGCTGACCCGGGGCGTCGCCCACCGGCGCGACGGCGTCGACTTCACGGGCAACGGAACGGCACTTCCCCAGGGGCGCGGGGAGGAACTGCTGCCCCTGACCCGGGGCGTCGCCCACCGGCGCGACGGCGTCGACTTCACGGGCAACGGAACTGCATCTCCCAGGGGCGCGGCGAACTGCGCGCCCAGCCACGACGAACCCGCACCCGGCAGCTGGCGACCGGCCGCGACGGACCCGGA